>NZ_JBVAXQ010000008.1:0-220060 GCF_055419425.1 Mycobacterium sp. IDUB_21
CCCTGCACTGATCGACAACGACCACTCCCTCCACTGAATGCGAGCCGACTGACTCACAACCAGACTGGCAAAGAGGGGATGCGGCCCATTTTGGGGGCTTTTGCGTCTGCTCGCCGCGGGAAGGCGACCCGCCCGGCAAGATGGGGGCATGCGGATCGGAGTGCTCACCGGCGGCGGTGACTGTCCCGGGCTGAACGCGGTGATCAGGGCGGTGGTGCGCACCTGTGATTCCCGCTACGGCTCGACGGTGGTCGGATTTGAGGACGGTTGGCGCGGCCTGCTGGAGAATCGGCGCGTCCAGTTGGCCAACGACGACCGCAACGACCGGCTGCTGGCCAAGGGCGGCACCATGCTGGGCACCGCTCGGGTCAACCCGGACAAGCTGCGCGCCGGCCTGGACCAGGTCAAGGCGACCCTCGATGACAACGGCATCGACGTGCTCATCCCGATCGGCGGGGAGGGCACCCTGACCGCGGCGCACTGGCTGTCGCAGGAGAACGTCCCGGTGGTCGGGGTGCCCAAGACCATCGACAACGACATCGATTGCACCGACGTCACTTTCGGCCACGACACCGCGCTGCAGGTCGCCACCGAGGCGATCGACCGGTTGCATTCCACTGCCGAATCCCACCAGCGGGTCATGCTGGTCGAGGTGATGGGCCGTCACGCCGGCTGGATCGCACTGAACGCCGGCCTGGCCAGCGGTGCGCACATGACGCTGATCCCCGAGCAGCCGTTCGACGTCGAAGAGGTGTGTCGGCTGGTCAAGCAGCGCTTCCAGCACGGTTCGTCGCACTTCATCTGCGTCGTCGCTGAAGGGGCCAAGCCCGCGGCCGGGTCGATGGAGCTGCGGTCGGGCGGTATCGACGAGTTCGGCCACGAACGATTCACCGGGGTAGCCGCCCAACTGGCCGTCGAGATCGAGCGGCGGGTCAAAAAGGATGTGCGCACCACCGTGCTGGGCCACGTGCAGCGTGGCGGCACCCCGACCGCCTACGATCGGGTGCTGGCCACCCGGTTCGGCGTGAACGCCGCCGATGCCGCCCACGCCGGCGAATACGGCATGATGGTGTCGCTGCGCGGCCAGGAGATCGGCAGGGTGGCGCTGGCCGACGCGGTGCGCCAGCTCAAGGTGGTGCCGCAGAGCCGCTACGACGATGCGGCGGCATTCTTCGGCTAGCTCGCGTTTGTACACGGCGAATTCGGGCAATAGTCACCGATGGTCGACGCACGTTCGGCGGACTGCGGTTCGCTTGCCGAGTAGACGAAGGTTGGGGGGCGGGAATGGGAAAGCTGTCACGATCGGCCGCGGCGCTGTGCGCTCTGCCGATTGGCCTTGTTCTCGCCGGACCGGCCCACGGTAGCGGCGACGCGGTCAGCGATTACGTCGCCGATCACGGCGGCGAGGTCTGCGCTTTCATGAGCGACCAGCCGAATCTTGCCGGGGTCAAACACGCGGTCAACCACATCCTGGCTACCAGCGGCCTGCCGGAAGATCAGACCGGACGACTGCTGGCCGGTTCGGTCACCGCAGACTGCCCCGAATACGGTGCACTGGTCGAGGAATTCGTTCGCTACGTCCATCACCGCCAGCAGCCGTAGAACGGCGGTGTCGGCGCCGTGCTCGGCTCGTAGCCGTCGTCACAGCTCGCTCGCGTCATCGGGCACGTCGACGGCGTAGTCCGCCAGCACCTCCAGGCTCACCACATCCAGGGTGCGTTCATGGGTGGCGGCCAGTACCACCGGAGCCGCACACCCGTCGCGGTGTGCCCGCACCCAGTTCACCGCGGTGACACACCAGCGGTCACCGGGGGTCAGCCCGGGGAACCGGTAGGCCGGCATCGGCGTGGAAAGGTCGTTGCCGATCGAGCGCTGATGCTCAAGGAATTCGCCGGTGACCACCGCGCAGATGGTGTGCAGTCCGATGTCCTCAGGCCCGGACGAACAACAGCCATCGCGATAGAAGCCGGTCACGGGGTCGCTGCCGCACGGCTGCAGTGGGCCGCCCAGTACGTTGCGCTCAGCCATGGCCAAACGGTACCGCCCGGTTAGCCTGGGGCATGGCAGACGGTATGCGCGATGTGCTCTGGGCTGATATCGCGGCGATCTACCGGCGGATCTGCGAACACCCGTTCATCACCGGACTGACCGACGGTTCGTTGGGGCACGACCGATTTCGCCATTACATCGCTCAGGACGCCCACTACCTGCGGGCCTATGCGCGGGCGTTGGCGGGTTGCGCGGCCAAGGCGCCGGTAGAGGCCGAGCTGACGATGTTCATCGAGCATGCCGGTGTGGCGATCGGCGCCGAAGCCGAACTGCACGCCGGGCTGCTCACCGATCTGGGACTGGGCGCCCACCAAGCCGCGGCGCTGCCGATCACCCCGACAACGCAGGCTTACGCCAGTTACCTGCTGGCCGTCACCGCATCCGGTTCCTACGCCGAAGCCGTCGCCGCGGTGCTGCCGTGCTACTGGATCTACGCCAGGGTCGGCGAACATCTGCAGCGCCATGGTTCACCGGAGCCGCTGTTCCAACGCTGGATCGACACCTATGCCGGCGCGGACTACCAGGCGGTGGTCGATGCGGTGCTTGCGGTGGCTGACCGGGTCGGTGAGCGCGCGTCGCCGGGCGAGCGGGAATTGATGCGCCGGCATTTCCACGCCACCGCACGCTATGAGTGGATGTTCTTCGACGCCGCCTACCGGATGGAGGACTGGCCGGTGGAGTAGGGCGGTCACCTAGAATTTGCTCCCATGACCGCTGCTGTCGCCGAACTGCTCGACTACGACGACGTTCTTGCCCGCTTCGACCCTGTATTGGGCCTGGAGGTGCACGTAGAACTGTCCACGGCCACCAAGATGTTCTGCGGCTGCTCGACTGAGTTCGGCGCCGAACCCAACACCCAGGTGTGCCCGGTCTGCCTCGGGCTGCCCGGTTCGCTGCCGGTGCTCAACGCGGTCGCGGTGGAGTCGGCGATCCGGATCGGTTTGGCGCTCAACTGTGAGATCGCCTCCTGGTGCCGGTTCGCCCGCAAGAACTACTTCTACCCCGACCAGCCGAAGAACTACCAGATCTCCCAGTATGACGAGCCGATCGCGTTCAACGGCTACTTGGACGTGCCACTGGACGACGGGAGCACCTGGCGGGTCGACATCGAACGCGCCCACATGGAGGAGGACACCGGCAAACTCACCCACGTGGGCAGCGACACCGGCCGCATCGAGGGCGCCGTGGAATCCCTGGTCGACTACAACCGTGCCGGCGTTCCGCTGATCGAGATCGTCACCAAACCGATCATCGGCACCGGCGAGCGTGCCCCGCAGATCGCGCGGGCGTATGTCACCGCGCTGCGCGATCTGCTGCGCTCCCTGGATGTCTCCGACGTGCGGATGGATCAGGGATCGATGCGCTGCGACGCCAACGTATCGCTGAAGCCTACCGGCGCAACCGAATTCGGCACCCGCACCGAGACCAAGAACGTCAACTCTCTCAAAAGCGTCGAGGTGGCGGTCACCTACGAGATGCGCCGCCAGGGCGCGGTGCTCACCGGCGGCGGTACCGTGACCCAGGAGACCCGGCACTTCCACGAGGCCGGTTACACCAGCCCGGGGCGGGTCAAGGAGACCGCCGAGGATTACCGCTATTTTCCCGAACCCGATCTGGAGCCGGTGGCGCCGAGTGCCGAGCTGGTGGAGCGGCTGCGTGGCACCATCCCCGAGCTTCCGTGGTTGACCCGCAAGAAGATCCAAGACGAATGGGCCGTCTCCGACGAGGTGATGCGCGACCTGGTCAACGCGGGTGCGGTCGAGCTGGTCGCGGCCACCGTGACGGCCGGAGCATCCAGCGAGGCGGCCCGGGCCTGGTGGGGAAACTTCTTGGTGCAGAAGGCCAACGAGGCAGGCGTCGAACTCGACGCCCTGGCGATCACGCCCAAGCAGGTCGCCGAGGTGGTGGCGCTGGTCGACTCGGGCGAGCTGTCCAACAAGCTGGCCCGTCAGGTGATCGACGGGGTGCTCGCAGGCGAGGGGGAGCCCGCCCAGGTGATGGCCGACCGCGGTTTGGTCATGGTGCGTGACGACTCGGTGATCCAAGCCGCAATCGACGAAGCGCTGGCCGCCAATCCCGATGTGGCCGAGAAGATCCGGGGCGGCAAGCTACAGGCCGCGGGTGCCATTGTGGGTGCGGTGATGAAAGCCACCAAGGGTCAGGCCGACGCCGCCCGGGTACGTGAGCTGGTGCTGGCCGCCTGCGAGTAGCTCGCCCGGCTCAGCCGGAGGCGGCGCCGTGAATCTGCGGGAGGCGTCGGGCTTGCTGGTGGCCCCAGTGGTCGAGCACGAACTGCAGCCACCGAACGTCGATCAACATCGTGTCGTCATCTCTTTTCGCTCAGCGGTCGCGGTCACTGCTGCCGGCCTCTTGATCCGAGTTCCAAGGTAAGCCGCATATCTAAGGCGGTCGGGCGGAGTCGGTAATGCTTCTGTGAGAACCCGTTGCCGACCGGCAGCGCCGGAGACGACAGTGACCCCCTTCGCCAAGCGAAGGGGGTCACCTCGTGATCTGCGGACGGGTTACGCGCCGAGCGAACCCACCAGCTCGGCGAGCAAGTCGCCGGCGGCGGCGCCGCCGCTGCCGGCCACGTCGTCCAGCGGGTTGCCCACACCATCCCAGCCGAGGGTCATGGCGATGATCTCCTGCAGGCTCTCCCACGCACCCAGCAGTCCGACACCCTGGCCGTCAATCTCCAACGGGAAGCCCATGAGACCGGTGGTCAGCCCCAGCCCGTTGAGGATCGAGCCGCCGATGCCCGGGGTGCTGCCATCGGCGATGCCGTTGACAAAGCCCTCGACGTCGTTTCCGGTGAGACCCGGCGACAGCAGCCCACCGAAGGTGTAGCTCAGCGCGGTGACGTCCATACTCTCGGGCAGCAGGCCGGCGTCCGTCAGCGTCGGGATCAGGCCGGCCAGGTCGAGGGTGGCACCGTTGAGGAACCCGCCGAGCATGTTGGCCGGGATGTTGGCCATCTCCTGCAGCGCCGTCGTCCAGTCCGCATTGTCGCCGGACAGCGCGTCGCCGATCTCGCCGAAGCTGTTGCTCAGCGCGACCAAGGGCGCGATGGACGGGCCCAGCGCGCCCATCATGACACCGCTCAGTGGCGACGCCAGGAACGACAGGATCGGGGTGAGCTGGTCGGTGGTGAGAGGGAAGTCGTCGGGCAGATACTGCGGCAGCACCAGCGCGACCAGTGTCTGCAGGCCGTCGTTGCTCAGCGTCAGCGGAGAGGGCGAGAGGATGGAGTCGGTGTCGGGCTGTGCGATGGCATCGATAACCGCCTTCGGATCGACCGACTCACCGTTCATCAGGTTCGCGATCAGCTGCTGCATTGCCACCATGGGGGTGGCGGACATCGAGTCCCACAGCGTGGTGGCGTTGGTCTTGGCGGTGTCGAACACGTCCTGCCATGCGCCGAACGGGTCGAAGTCGGCGGTCAGCGCGACAGCGGACGAGGCCGCGGCCGGCAGGCCCGGGAGCGGCGCGACGACCGGGGTGGCGGCGATGGCTCCGGCGCCGACGAGTGCGACACCAGCGGCAATCCAGGGGCGGGGGGCGATCTGTTGCATTGGTCTCCTTATTACGTAACCGTGGCGGGAGCCACCGGCGCGGGTAATGTTACCTGACAGTAGGTTAGGAGTCCATAAGTCAACTTATCGCGGCGAAACCGCAGGTCGTCTCGATTGTTTGGACATCTGACGGGGTGTTGTCCAGCCGGGATAGCCACGGTGTTGCGGCATTCGCTCAGCGTCCTCGTCGGAGACTTCCGACCGCACTCGGGCGGCGACGCCGGCCGGCGGGTTACCGACGCACTCAGTCCTTGTCGTCGTTGGCGCGCGGGAACCCGCCGCCGGATGGGAACAGCGGGAACACCACGTCGTCGAGTTTCTCGGCATCACCGGCGGTCTTGTTCACGGTGGCGCCCCACACGTTGCCGTCCGGCGACATCTTGACGGCCCAGACGTGGCCGTGGGTGTCCTGGCGCATCACTTCGGGTTCACTGGTGACCGAACCGGTACCGGCGGCCAGCCGAACGGCCACGGTCTGCTTGGTGTTGACCAGGTTGACCAGGACGATCCCATCCATGGCGGCGCAACCGGCGACTCCCGGCTTGTCCGGCCAGGTCCACACCGTAGAAACCTGCGAGTCCTTGGTGATGCGCTGCAGGCGGTCGCCGCTCGGGCTCCGGTCGGTGACGTAGAGCGAGCCGTCGACATGGTCGATGCACAGCCCGCCGCCGGCCCCCAGCCCGCTCAGCGCGGTGGTGGGGGCGGCCTGCCCGATCGTCGTCGGTTGCTCGATGCGCAGCACCTTGCCGGCCGTCGATCCGGGGTCCGCGGCCGCGGCCGGGTTCCCGGCGTCGCCGGTCAGTACCACCAGCGTGGTGGGGCTGGTGAAGATCAGCGCGCCGGTGTTGCCGGTTGCGCCCTTGGGGATCCCGGTGAGGATGTCCTTCGGCACGTCGCCGTCGGCGACCCGGATCACCCGGTTGTCGGTGGGGGTGCTGATGTAGGCGTACATCAGCCGGTCCTGGGTGTAGGTCGGCGACAGCACGATGTCCATCAGCCCCCCGTCGCCGGCCGGATCGACGCCGATGACGGTCTTCACCTTGGGCTCGGCGCTCAGTGAAACCTCCTTGACCGCGCCGGTGGTCCGCTCGGCGACCAGCGCCGATTTACTGTCGCCATGCATGATCAGGCCGCTGGTGCTCTCGAGGCAGCCCTGCATCACCCCGGGGGCCGGGCATTGCTTGGGGAACGGGTTGGCCGGCAGCGGCGGGGGAGGCGGGGGCGTCGTCGTGGGTGCCATCCCACGGCGCGGCACGGTGGTGAAGGGCTGTGACTGAGCATCGTTGAAGTGCGCGCAGCCCGTCAGAACCAGTAGGGCCGCGCACAGCACGACAGGCACCCGGTGAATCGCCCCGCGCATCCGCATGCCCGTCAGGTTACGGACACCGGGTTCGGTTTCGCCACGATGCCCGCTGCGGCGCGGCTCGTTGCGGGCTGCACCGGGCCGGAATCGATTCGCTAACGAAGCCATTCAAATCCCCAATCCCGCCGATGTTGCCCTTACCCTTGCAGGGTGAAGAGTCAAGGTGAGGGCTCACACTGGCGTCGGCCGGGTGATGCTGGCGACGCAGGCAAAGGACGTCCCAAATCGGCACGTCTGGTAGATCCGGAGGACGACATGCCATCGCCGACCTATACCGGTGATTTCGAGACTGCTGCAATCCCGCCCTACGACCCGACCGGTTCCCGCGCCGCGGGCGACTACAACCCGCTGCCGTATGCCGAACCGCAGGCCACCGGCGGGCGCCTGGCCGTGCCCGTCGGTGCTGACGCGGACGCCGACGACCCGTTCCGGACCGTGGACCGGCGCGGCACCCAGGATCTGGGGTTGCTGATTCTGCGACTGGGTCTGGGCGTGTCGTTGGTGGCCCATGGGCTGCGCCAGCTGTTCGGATGGTGGGGTGGTCAAGGCCTGACCGGATTCAAGAGCTCGATTTCCGACGCCGGCTACCAGCACGCGGACATCCTGACCTACGCCGCCGGCGGTGGGCAGATCGCCGCCGGCCTGCTGTTGGTGCTCGGGCTGTTCACCCCGCTGGCTGCCGCCGGAGCATTGGCCTACCTGATCAACGGCGTGCTCGCCGGTGTCTCGTCGCAGAGCCAGGGCCGCTTCGACTACTTCCTGCCGGACGGCCACGAGTACCACATCATGCTGATCGTGGTGGCGGTGACGATCGTGCTGGTCGGGCCCGGCCGCTACGGGCTCGACGGCGACCGCGGCTGGGCCCGGCGCCCCTTCATCGGGTCGGTTGCGGCATTGCTGCTCGGAATCGCCGGCGGCGTGGCGATGTGGGTGTTCCTCAACGGGGCCAACCCGCTCGGCTGAGCGGCGATCGCAAGCGCGGCGGAGCCGGGCGCAGTGGGTCGCAGTTAGGGACACCGATCAGCGATACGGGTTGGGCACCCGCCCCCCGCTCGCCTCGGTGAGCAGCGGCAGGGTGGCGAAGCTGACCGCGGGCAGGCGCAGCCGCTCACCGTCGTGCAGGTGCGCCCGCGCCCACGATCCTCGACTGAATCCCAGGCCGGCGATCTCGTCCCAGCCCACCGAGCGGCTGCCGAGCAGGGTCCGCACCGTGACCTGCCGCGCGTCGGCGACCGTCCGCCACCGGACGATCAGCGCCGAGAGCAGCACCGGCAGCGCCAACAGCGGCGTGGTGAGCGGCCAGGCCAGCGCTGGAATCAGCAAGCCCAACGCCAGGAAGCCGACCGCGATGTGGGCCATCGGCGAGATTCGGATCACCAGCGGTGCGGGATCGGGGGAGTGGGAGGCCACCCTCAAATGATGTCACCGCCGGTACCGTCGCCGTGGATCGGCGGGTGCCAGAAGCCGCCACAAAAAATATTGACTACTTATTTTAAGTAGCCCATCATGGGTGCATGCCCTCGACCAAACTCCGCCGCACCCAGGCGGAGCGGACCGCGGAGACGCGGCATGCGCTGTTGAACGCGACGCTTGGCGCACTGGTCGAGGTCGGCTTCAAGGGGACCACCACTACCGAGGTGGCCCGTCGCGCCGGCGTGTCGGTGGGGGCGCTACAAGGTCATTTCCCGACGAAGATCGGGCTGCTGACCGCCGCTGTCGAGTTCTCGCTGAACCGCCGCATCGAGGAGTTCGAGGTGTTGATGGCGGGACTCGATCCATCCGCCGACAAGCTGGACGAGGCCTTCGACCTGCTGTGGTCGATGTTTTCCGGCCCGACTTTCACCGCAACGCACGAACTGTGGGTGGCGGCGCGCACCGACCCGGACTTGGCGCCGGCCGTCATCGAAACGGATCGGCAGTTCGCGGATGCCTGCGAGCGGGTCTACGACCAGTTGCTCGGCCCGGCCGGCCCGGCTGGCGCCGCCACCGGGCACCCGCGCATCGGTCTGCAGATGGCTTTCGTGCTGATGAACGGCCTGGCGATGTCGCGGTCGATCGAGGGCTACGAACCGGTGGCCACCAACGACATCCTCGACACTTTCAAGACCATGGCCCGGCCGCTGGTGACCGACCCGGCGGATCAACAACCAGAGGGGACGCAATGACTGCCGGCGAAAATGGAGTGAACGGCCACCCTCTCGCGCAGCCGCCGGTGCAGCCGCGTCGCATCCGGTTCAACTATCCGGTGGCCGCACTGCAACGCCACTTCGTCGAGGGCGATCTGGTGATGAGCCACATGATCGCGCACCTGTCTGCGGTGTTCCCCGAGGGCGAGGACTTCTTCATCCGGTCGGTGCGCCACTACGCCGGCCAGATCACCGACCCCGTCTTGAAGGACCAGGTCAAGGGGTTCATCGGTCAGGAGGTCACCCACGGCCGCGAGCACCGTGCGCTCAATGAGCGCCTGCAGCAGATGAGCTACCCAACCCGCAAAATCGACCGACTCGTGCACCGCCGCCTGAAGGCAGCCGAACGACGCTTCTCCCCGCTGACCTGCCTTGCCATCACGGCCGCACTCGAACATTTCACCGCGGTGTTCGCCGAGACGCTGCTCACTGATGAGCGGGCGCAGGCATTGCTCGGCACGACGGAGGTGCGCTCCATGCTGCTGTGGCATGCGATCGAGGAGTCCGAGCACCGTTCGGTGGCGTTCGACGTCTACCGTGCGGTCGGCGGTGACGAGATCCGGCGCATCCGCACGATGCGTGTCATCCGATTCAGCTTTCCCTTCGCCGTCTTGCTCAACACCATCGTCTCCCTCTTCGGGGACCGGGCTGCCTACCATCCGGTGCGCCTGGCCCGCAGCTTTGCCGCCCTGCGGCGTTCGCCGTTTTTGACCCGCGCGGTGTTCCGCCGGCTTGGCGACTACCTCCGGCCGGGCTTTCACCCCGACGACCACGACAACGCGGCGCTGCTGGAGCACTGGGAGTCAGAGCTTTTCGGCGAACAGGGTTCGTTGGTCGATCACCTGCACTGAGGATCCCGACCTGTCATTTGACCCTGGTCGGTCCAGCGACTACCGTCATTCGCTATGGACAACGGCATGCTCGTAGTAATCTCCTGCGCGTTGGTTGTTGCCTGAGCTTTCAACCACCAACGCGCAACCCTCGTACAGCAGCTGAGCTGGCGGGGGTTTTTTGTTGCCACCAGTCCCCAAAGACACAGTCGTCGAAGACAAAGAGGAAACAGTGAGCGCACCCACCACGCGACCGCCCGAGCGGCCGGCCTCAACAGACGGCCCGCAGCCGGCCAATGGGGCCCCCGCCGACGAAAAGGCCAAACCGGCCGCGAAGCGCGTCGCACCCGAGCAGGTGACCGGTGCCCAGTCGGTGATCCGGTCGCTGGAGGAGCTTGACGTCGACGTCATCTTCGGCATCCCCGGCGGTGCAGTGCTGCCGGTCTATGACCCGCTGTTCGACTCGAAGAAGCTGCGCCACGTGCTGGTCCGCCATGAGCAGGGCGCCGGGCACGCCGCCAGCGGGTACGCGCATGCCACCGGGCGGGTGGGAGTGTGCATGGCCACCTCCGGTCCCGGTGCCACCAACCTGGTCACCCCGCTGGCCGACGCGCAGATGGACTCCATCCCGGTGGTCGCGATCACCGGGCAGGTCGGTCGGGCGCTGATCGGCACCGATGCCTTCCAAGAGGCCGACATCTCCGGCATCACCATGCCGATCACCAAGCACAACTTCCTGGTTCGCAACGGCGACGACATCCCGCGGGTGATGGCCGAGGCGTTCCACATCGCGGCAAGCGGACGGCCGGGAGCAGTTCTTGTTGATATCCCCAAGGACATTTTGCAGGGCCAGTGCACCTTCGCCTGGCCGCCGAAGCTGGACCTGCCCGGCTATAAGCCGACCACCAAACCGCACAGCCGGCAGATCCGCGAGGCCGCCAAACTGATCGCCGCGGCGCGCAGGCCGGTGCTCTACACCGGCGGCGGTGTGATCCGCGGCGACGCTTGCGAGGAGCTGGCCGAGCTGGCCGAACTGACCGGCATCCCGGTGGTCACCACGTTGATGGCCCGCGGTGCGTTCCCGGACAGTCACCGTCAGCACCTGGGCATGCCCGGCATGCACGGCACCGTCGCGGCGGTCGCCGGCCTGCAGCGATCCGATCTGCTGATCACCCTGGGCGCCCGCTTCGACGACCGGGTCACCGGTCAGCTGGACTCGTTCGCCCCGGACGCCAAGATCATCCACGCCGACATCGACCCGGCCGAGATCGGCAAGAACCGGCACGCCGACGTGCCGATCGTCGGCGATGTCAAGGCCGTCATCACCGAGCTGATCGGCGCGCTGCGCCAAGAGAAGCTCTCGCTTGATCTGGCTGACTGGTGGACCTACCTCGACGACGTGCGCTCGACCTACCCGCTGAGCTACGGCCCGCAAAGCGACGGCAGCCTGTCCCCGGAATTCGTGATCGAGACCCTGGGCCGAATCGCCGGACCAGACGCGGTGTATGTCGCCGGCGTGGGCCAGCACCAGATGTGGGCCGCGCAGTTCGTCCACTACGAGAAGCCGCGCACCTGGCTGAACTCGGGCGGTCTGGGCACCATGGGCTTCGCGATCCCGGCGGCGATGGGCGCCAAGATGGGCCGCCCGGACGCCGAGGTGTGGGCGATCGATGGCGATGGCTGTTTTCAGATGACCAATCAGGAACTGGCCACCTGTGCCATCGAGGGCATGCCGATCAAGGTCGCGCTGATCAACAACGGCAACCTGGGCATGGTGCGCCAGTGGCAGACCCTGTTCTACGGGGAGCGTTACTCGCAGACCGACCTGTCCACCCACTCCCACCGAATTCCCGATTTCGTCATGCTCGCCGAGGCGCTGGGCTGTGTCGGATTGCGTTGCGAGCGTGAGGAAGACGTCGAAGACGTGATCAACCAGGCGCGGGCGGTCACCGACCGTCCGGTGGTGATCGACTTCATCGTCGGCGCGGACGCGCAGGTGTGGCCGATGGTGGCCGCCGGCACCAGCAACGACGAGATCCAGGCCGCCCACGGCATCCGGCCGCTGTTCGACGACGACAACAACGAGGGGCACGCCTGATGTCTTGGAAGACCCATACGCTCTCGGTGCTCGTCGAGGACAAGCCGGGTGTGCTGGCCCGGGTGGCGGCGCTGTTCTCCCGGCGCGGCTTCAACATCGAGTCGCTGGCCGTCGGCGCCACCGAGACCAAGAACATGTCGCGGATGACGATCGTCGTCTCGGTGGAGGACACCCCGCTCGAGCAGATCACCAAGCAGCTCAACAAACTGATCAACGTCATCAAGATCGTCGAGCAGGAGGACGACAACTCGGTCTCGCGTGAGATCGCGCTGATCAAAGTCCGCGCCGACGCCGGCACCCGCGGCCAGATCGTCGAGGCGGTGAACCTGTTCCGCGCCAGGGTGATCGACGTCTCGCCGGAGTCGCTGATCATCGAGGCCACCGGCACCCCGGCCAAGTTCGAGGCGCTGCTGCGGGTGCTGGAGCCCTATGGCATCCGCGAGATCGTTCAATCGGGTCTCGTATCGTTGTCGCGCGGTCCGCGCGGCATCGGCACGGCCAAGTAACCACCGCAAATACTTCATCGAAGATCGAATAGAAAGAAGTGACACAAAGTGGCAATTGAGATGTTCTACGACGACGACGCCGACCTGTCGATCATCCAGGGCCGCAAGGTCGGCGTGATCGGCTACGGCAGCCAGGGGCATGCACACTCGCTGAGCCTGCGTGACTCCGGCGTGCAGGTGAAGGTGGGCCTCAAGGAGGGCTCGAAGTCGCGCGCCAAGGTGACCGAGCAGGGCCTCGAGGTCGACACGCCCGCCGAGGTCGCCAAGTGGGCCGACGTGATCATGCTGCTGGCGCCCGACACCGCGCAGGCCGAGATCTTCACAGGCGACATCGAGCCGAACCTGGTCGCGGGCAACGCGTTGTTCTTCGGCCACGGCCTCAACATCCACTTCGGCCTGATCAAGCCGGCCGCCGACATCACCGTCGGGATGGTGGCGCCCAAGGGCCCGGGGCACCTGGTGCGCCGCCAGTTCGTCGACGGCAAGGGCGTGCCCGCGCTGATCGCGGTCGCCCAGGACCCGCGCGGCGAGGGGGAGGCGCTGGCGCTCTCGTACGCCAAGGGCATCGGCGGCGCCCGGGCCGGCGTCATCAAGACCACCTTCAAAGAGGAGACCGAGACCGACCTGTTCGGTGAGCAGGCCGTGTTGTGCGGTGGCACCGAGGAACTGGTCAAGGCCGGCTTCGAGGTCATGGTCGAGGCCGGCTACGCCCCGGAGATGGCCTACTTCGAGGTGCTGCACGAGCTCAAGCTGATCGTGGACCTGATGTATGAGGGCGGCATCGCCCGGATGAACTACTCGGTTTCCGACACCGCGGAGTTCGGCGGCTACCTGTCCGGGCCGCGGGTGATCGACGCCGACACCAAGCAGCGCATGCGCGACATCCTGTCCGACATCCAGGACGGGACCTTCGTCAAGCGCCTGGTCGCCAACGTCGAGGGCGGCAACAAGGAACTCGAGGGGCTGCGCAAGGAGAACGCCGAGCACCCCATCGAGGTCACCGGCAAGAAGCTGCGCGACCTGATGAGCTGGGTGGACCGGCCCATCACCGAGACGGCTTAGCCTGCGTCACCTACCTCTCGCGCGAGCGTGCGCGTCCCCGGTCGCCACGCCGGTGAAATTCCCGGGACTACGCACGCTCGCGCGCACTAGGTGACCGGCACGAAAAACCCCCTGGCGGATTTCCCGCCAGGGGGTTTTTCGTTGCCGAGGCGTTCAGCCCGGCCCGGGACCGCTCACAGGTCGCCGAGGTCGAGACCGGCGAGGATGTCGCCCGGGTCGAAGGCCGCCGTGGCGTCAAAGCCACTGAACATCCAGCTCAGATCCATGTTGCCGAACGGGGTCGCCAACACATCGGAGATGGTCGCCGCACCGCCGTCGACGCCCGGGATGGCCTGGTAGATGTTCGTCAAGCCGAAGAGGTCGGTCACCGAGTAGACCGTGCCCTCTCCCGGCAGCCCGGCGTCCACACCGTCGGCGATCTCGCCACTGGTGATGGTGAACTGGGTGGTCTCAATCATGCCGAACAAGTTCGTGACGTTCATCGAGGTCTCGACCGACCCGAGCAGGCTGCCGGTGCTGCCATATACGTCGAGATCCTGAGGCGCCAACGGAACGCCGGCAAGGGTGCCGCCGCCGATCGCCAGCAACGGCGCGACACCGAACATCGGGCTGATGCCGGCGAAGCCGTCGGCACCCGGGTCGAAGGTGACGCCGTTGATGGTGAAGGCGTCTTCGCCGAGGTCTCCGGCACCGCCGTCCAGGCCCGACAGAGCCGCGCCCGGGTCGAGGGGCGCGGTGGCGTCGAAGCCGGCGAACGCCGAACTCAGGTCGGTGTTGCCCCACGGTGTCACCAAGGTGTCGGTAATGGTGGCGGGCCCGCCGTCGGCGCCGGGGGTGGCGGTATAGATGTTCATGATTCCGGCACCGAGATTGGCGACGGAATAGACCGTCCCGTTTGCCGGCAGCAGGTCCACGTCACCACCGGTGACAACTTTGCTGCCGGTCACGGCGAACTGGGTGGCGTCGATGCCCAGAATGTTCAGGGTGTTGACCGAGGTGTGCACCGTCCCGAGTTCGTTGCCGTCGGCGCCGAACATGGCGAGGTCCTGCTTGTACAGCGGGAGCTGGAAACTGCCCAACACGGCGACGCCGCCGCCGAGGTTCATCAACGGCGCGATCCCGAAGAGCTCGTTGGCGTCGGCGAACCCGGTGGCGCCGGGGTCGAAGGTCGCGCCGTCGATGGTGAAGGCGTGCTCGCTGAAGTCGCCGGTGCCCGCGCCGAGCCCGGCGAAGGCGTCGCCGGGGTTGAGCCCGTGGGTGGCGTCATAGCCCCCGAAGAGTGAGTCCAGGTTGATGTGGCCCAGCGGTGTCACCAAGGTGTCGGTGATGGTGGCATTGCCGCCGTCGACGCCGGGGGTGGCGATGTAGACGTTCTGGATGCCGCCGCCGAGGTCGGTGACGCTGTAGACCGTCCCGACTGCCGGCAGGCCCGCGGCGCCGGCGCCGCCGTCGGCTTCGATGACCCGGAGTTGGATCGACTCGATGCCCAGCAGGTTCTGGACGTTGACGTTGGTGTTGACGGTTCCCAGTTCGGTGCCGTCCTTGCCGTATACGTCGAACTCTTGCCGGGCAAGTCCGGCCGCGGTCAGCGCTTTGCTGATCGACGCGCCACCGATGCTCAGCAGCGGTGCGGAGCCAGACAGCGCGTCGATCGGCGTGAATCCGTCGGCGCCCGGGTCGAAAGTGAAGTTGCCGATGGTGAAGGCATTGTCGGTGGTAGCGCTGTCGGTGACGGTATCGGCGACGGCGACAGCCGCCGACAGGAACGCGGTGGCCAGCAGACCCCCGCTGGTGGCGCCTGCCGCCCAAAGGGTGCGACGTTGCATTTCGGAACTCCTCTTCCGGTCTGTCATAAACTTGGATACATTGCTTGGAGTGGCTCAGGGGGAACCTAACATACCCGTGGGTAACTTAGGAATAGAATTATGAAATTTCGTCACCGTTAGAAAACGGGTCGAGTGTCTGGAGCCCCGAATTCGGAGCGGCGACGGGCACCTGCTGTCCTCTCAATGCCGACAAAAAGCGGGATGTGCCAGTGCAAAACCGGCCATCGGTCAGTCCGGCGCGCCCTCGCTGCAAGCGACGGACGCTGCCGTTGCTGAGCGCGGGGCGCCATGATCGAGATGCTCGCCTGAACCCACGGTCACAGCTTCCAGCCAGATCCCATGATGTATTCGCCAGGCATCGGTCGTCCGGCACTCCTCGACGGTGCCGGTGCCCCCGCGCCCGGCTACGCCGCCCCGGCGGCCGCTGCGGCTCTGATTGCGGCGACCCGCAGCGCCCGGCTCCGTCGCGCTGATCAATGCCCACTACGCTGTTCGCGTGACTCTGCCCGTGGTTCTGATCGCTGACAAACTCGCTCAATCCACCGTCGCGGCCCTGGGTGACCAGGTCGAAGTTCGCTGGGTGGACGGCCCGGACCGGGAGAAGCTGCTGGCCGCGGTCCCGGACGCGGACGCACTGCTCGTGCGCTCGGCCACCACCGTCGACGCCGAGGTGCTCGCGGCGGGGACCAAGCTCAAGATCGTGGCCCGCGCCGGGGTCGGCCTGGACAACGTCGATGTCGATGCCGCCACCGCGCGGGGGGTGCTGGTGGTCAACGCCCCGACCTCGAACATCCACAGCGCCGCCGAGCACGCGATCGCGCTGATGCTCGCCGCAGCGCGGGAGATCCCGGCCGCCGACGCCTCGCTGCACGGCAAGGAGTGGAAGCGCTCGTCGTTCTCCGGCACCGAGATCTTCGACCACACCGTCGGCGTGGTGGGGTTGGGCCGCATCGGCCAACTGGTCGCGGCGCGCCTGGCCGCTTTCGGCGCCCACATCGTCGCCTATGACCCGTACGTGTCGGCGGCCCGGGCCGCGCAGCTGGGCATCGAGCTGCTGTCCCTCGACGAGCTGCTGGGGCGCGCCGACTTCATCTCGGTGCACCTGCCGAAGACCCCCGAGACCGCGGGGCTGATCGGCAAGGACGCATTGGCCAAGACCAAGCCGGGCGTGATCATCGTCAATGCGGCCCGCGGCGGTCTGATCGACGAGGCGGCGCTGGCCGACGCGATCACCAGCGGCCATGTCCGGGCCGCCGGGCTCGACGTGTTCGCCACCGAACCGTGCACCGACTCCCCGCTGTTCGATCTGCCGCAGGTGGTGGTGACCCCACACCTGGGCGCCTCGACCGCCGAGGCTCAAGACCGGGCCGGCACCGACGTCGCCAAGAGCGTGAAGCTGGCGCTGGCCGGCGAATTCGTGCCCGACGCGGTCAATGTGGGCGGCGGCGCGGTCAACGAGGAAGTCGCGCCCTGGCTGGACCTGGTGCGCAAACTCGGCCTGCTGGCCGGCGTGCTCTCCGACGGGCTGCCGGTCTCGTTGTCGGTGCAGGTGCTCGGCGAGCTTGCCGCTGAAGACGTGGAGATCCTGCGGCTCTCGGCGTTGCGCGGCCTGTTCTCGGCTGTCATCGAAGACCCGGTGACCTTCGTCAACGCGCCGGCGCTGGCTGCTGATCGCGGGGTGGCCGCCGAGATCGGCACCGCCACCGAAAGTCCCAACCACCGCAGTGTCGTCGAACTCCGGGCTGTCACCGCCGACGGGGCGGTCGTCACGGTGGCTGGCACCCTGTCCGGCCCGCACCAGGTGGAGAAGATCGTCACGATCAACGGCCGGAACTTCGACCTGCGGGCCGAGGGCGTCAACCTGATCATCAACTACTCCGACCAGCCCGGCGCGCTGGGCAAGATCGGCACCCTGCTGGGGTCGGCCGGCATCAACATCCACGCCGCGCAACTCTCCGAAGACGCCGAGGGTCCCGCGGCGACGGTCCTGCTGCGGGTGGACCGCCCGGTGCCCGCGGACGTGCAGTCGGCGATCAGCGCAGCGGTCAACGCCAACAAGATTGAAGAGGTCGACCTCGCATGAGCCTGAAACTCGCGGTAATCCCCGGCGACGGCATCGGCCCGGAGGTCATCGCCGAAGCCGTCAAGGTGCTCGACGCGGTGCTGCCCGGCACCGAGAAGACCGCCTATGACCTAGGGGCCAAGCGCTATCACGCCACCGGCGAGGTCCTGCCGGATTCGGTGCTCGACGAAATCCGCGGCCACGACGTGATCCTGCTCGGCGCGATCGGCGACCCGTCGGTGCCGTCCGGCGTACTCGAACGCGGCCTGCTACTCAAAGCGCGCTTCGAGCTGGATCACCACGTCAATCTGCGCCCCGCCCGGCTGTATCCCGGGGTCAGCGGCCCGCTCGTCGGCAACCCGCAGATCGACCTGGTGGTGGTGCGTGAAGGCACCGAGGGGCCCTACGCCGGAACCGGTGGTTTCTTGCGGCGCGGTACTCCGCACGAGATCGCTTCCGAGGTCAGCGTCAATACCGCATACGGGGTGCGCCGCGTCGTGCACGATGCGTTCGGCCGGGCCCAGCGCCGACGCAAACACCTGACCTTGTTGCACAAGACCAACGTGCTCAACTTCGCCGGGGATCTGTGGTGGCGCACGGTGCAGGAGATTGCGACCGAATACCCCGATGTCGAGATCGCTTACTGTCACACCGACGCCGCGACCATCTATCTGGTCACCGACCCCGGCCGGTTCGATGTGATCGTCACCGACAACCTGTTCGGTGACATCGTCACCGACCTGGCTGCCGCGGTGTGCGGCGGTATCGGATTGGCGGCCAGCGGCAACATCGACGCCACTCACACCAACCCGTCGATGTTCGAGCCGGTGCACGGCAGCGCTCCCGATATCGCGGGCCAGGGCGTCGCCGACCCGACCGCGGCGATCATGTCGGTGGCGTTGCTGCTGGCCCACGTCGGCGAGGCCGCCGCAGCCGAGAAGGTCGATGAGGCCGTCGCCCAGCACCTGGCCACCCGGGGGGAGCAGAAGCTGTCCACGGTCGCGACCGGCGATCGGATTCTGGGCCTGCTCTGACGCTGGGGAAGCGGCCTGATCCCGTTGGGCCGCTTCAGGTTATCGGCAGAATCCGTCCGGAGTGCTGTCGTGGTCGGCGAGCACCTGCGCGGCGATGCGGAACGCGGCATTGGCATCGGGCACGCCGCAATAGATGGCGGTCTGCAACAGCACCTCTTTGATCTCCTCGTTGCTGAGGCCGTTGCGGCGCGCCGCGTGCAGATGCATTGCCAACTCTTCATGGTGGCCTCGGGCCACCAGGGCGGTCAGCGTGACGATCGACCGGCTGCGTCGGTCGAGGCCGTCTCGAGTCCAGATGTTGCCCCACGCGTAGCGAGTGATCAGGTCCTGGAAGTCGGCGCTGAACTCGGTGGTGTGCGCGACCGCGCGGTCGACGTGTGCGTCGCCGAGAACCTGTCGTCGCATCGACATGCCCGCGGTGTAGTCCGGATCCCGCACCATCAGATGGTCGAGAATCAGGTTGACGGTCGACCTGGGCGCCTCGACAGGGGCAAGGTGCCCTACGTCGTCGAGTACCACCAGCCGGCCGTGTTGAACACCGGAAGCGATGCGCCTCAGCGATTCTGGCGGAGTGGCGACATCTTGGGAGCCGGCAATGGCGAGCACGGGCGCAGCGATTTCAGCGAGTCGTGCGGTGACGTCGAAATCGGCCAGCGCCTCACAAGCCTGGGCATACGATTCGTCGTCGGTGAGACGCAGCGCATCCACCAGCGCGGCGACGAGTTCCGGCCGGCGGTCGACGAAGCCGGGCGCGAACCAGCGCCGGGTGGAAAGCTCGATGATCGCGCCGGTGCCCGATGTGCGCACCGTGGTGGCACGGGTGGCCCAGTCCTCGGTCCGGCCGATGGTGGCGCCGGTGCACAGGAGTATGGCGCTCGACAACCGCTCGGGGGCGTCGAGCAGCAGCTGCAAACCGACCGCACCGCCGATGGAGTCACCGGCGTAGTGGAAGGCAGTCCCCGGCACGATGTCATCGGCCAGGGCCAGCACGCCTGCCGCCAGGTCCGCTATCGCGAACGGTTCTGCCGGACTGCGACCGTGGCCGGGAAGATCCCACCCGATGACGCGCAGATGCTCGGCGAGTTGTTCAGCGGCCGGACCCCAGAGGGCGGTTGCCGAGGTGCCCAGGGATGGCCCGAGCAGCAGTAGGTCTGCGTCCGGCGGCCCGCCGAAATCGGTGCCGACAAGCCGCGGCACGCTCATGTCGCCTCCATTTTGTGGGCTCGTCGCAGCGCAGCATCGATGAGATGGCCTGCCGCGCCGGTGTAGTCAGGGCGCGCTGTACGGCCGGTCAACTCGGTCATCGACCGCTGCTCACCGAGCAGGTCACCGGCGGCAGCCAGGTTCGCCGCGGCGCGATCGGTATCGACGGTCAGCCTGGCGAGCAGTTCGGTGGTCTGGGCTGCGGCCACCACGGTGTGACGGGACAGTGTTCGCAGCGTGGTCCATTCGGCGTGCCAGCCGCCGTCGGAGCGCTCATCGACACTGGCGGCCGACGCGGCGTGCAGGGCCGCGCCCAGCGACGGCGTGACGAACGCCGCGCGGCGGATCAGCACGGATAACACCGGGTTGTTCTTGTGCGGCATCGTCGACGAACTGCCGCCGCGGCCTTCGGTCAATTCCCCGATCTCGGGTCTGCTGCTCACGGCAATGTCGGTGGCGATGTGGCCCCACGCGTCGCAGCATGTCACCAACGTGTCGCCCACGCGGGTGATGACCGACCGGGTGGTGTGCCACGGTGGGCTGTCGGCGAGATCGAGCACTGCGGCCAGTCGCCCGGCCAGGGTGACGGCATCGGTCGGCGTTCCGGTCAATTCGGTGGCAGCGGCCATAGTTCCTGCGGCACCGCCGGCCTGCACCGGAAGTGCCGGCAAGGCGGCGATGCAGTCGGCGCCGTCCAGAAGCCCGGTAAGCCAGTGTGCGATCTTCATGCCGATCGTTGTGGGCAGGGCGGGTTGGGTCAAAGTACGGGCAAGCATCGGGCTGTCACGGTGGGCCTCGGCCAGCACGGTCAATGTGCCTACCTGCGTGCTGAGTTCGCGGCGAATGCGGTCCAGTGTGTCGCGCAGGCAGAGCATCAGCGCGGTGTCGATAACGTCCTGGCTGGTCAGGCCGCGGTGCATCCAGCGCGCCGGTTCGCCGCCGGTGCGTTCACGGAGCAATTCGAGCACGCCGAGCACCGGGTTGCCGGTCGCCTCTGCCGCTACCGCCACCGCTTCGGCGTCAGTTGCCGAGAGCACCGCGGTCAGGTCGGCTCGCGCCGAAGCCGGAGCGATGCCGGCGTCGACAAGCACACCGAGCCAAGCGTTTTCAACCCCCACCATTGCGGTCAGGTACGCCGCATCGCTGAAGGTGGGCCCTGCCCGGTGGTCGCCGGGCCACAACAAGTCGGTCACGGTTGCCCCCGGTAACGCAGGAATACCGTCTCCTCGGCACCCTGCAGCCTGATGTCGAAGCGAAACCCCTGTTCGTCAGCCACTGCGACGAGCGTATGTCGACGGTCAGCAGGAACGGAGCTCAGCAGCCGGTCGGGGTAGAGGTGATCGCCGGGAAGGTAGGCCCGGGTGAACAACCGGTTCAGCAGGCCGCGCGCGAACACGGTGACGGCGATGAATGGCGTCGACGGCCGGGGCGCTCCAGGTTTCACGGTCGTGAAGCGGTAATGGCCGTGCGCGTCGGTCTCGGCGCGTCCCCAGCCGGTGAAGGGCGCGCCGTCGCGGCGAAATGATCCGGTGGCCGTTGGTAGGGCGCCGTCCGTGTCGGCCTGCCAGATCTCCAGCAGCGCATCGGGAACGGGCGCCCCGGCGCCGTCGGTGACGGTGCCGTGCAGCCGGATGGCATCAGGTGAGGTGGGGGAGACGAGTTCATCGCCACCGACGAACGGCAGAGCGTAACCGAAGAAGGGACCGATGGTCTGCCCCGGCGTGGCCGTCAGCTTGTTCATCGAGGCTCCTCGAATGGTGTTGCGGCGCCGCCGGTGAGCACGACATCCCACCGGTAGCCGGTTGCCCATTCGGGACTGGTGATGTCGTGGTCGTAGACCGCGACGAGCCGGTCGCGGGCCTTCTGGTCGGTGATCGACTGGTAGATCGGGTCCAATGCGAACAGTGGGTCGCCTGGAAAATACATCTGGGTGATCATCCGTTGGGTGAAATCGTTGCCGAACAAGGAAAAATGGATATGCGCGGGGCGCCATGCGTTGTGGTGGTTGCGCCAGGGGTAGGGGCCAGGTTTGATCGTGGTGAACCGGTAGAACCCGTCGTCGTCGGTGAGACAACGCCCCACACCGGTGAAATTGGGGTCCAACGGCGCAGGGTGTTGATCCCGCTGGTGGATGTAGCGCCCGCTGGCGTTGGCTTGCCAGATCTCGACGAGTTGCCGGCGCACCGGCCTGCCATCACCGTCGACGACGCGCCCGGTCACCACTGTGCGCTCACCGATCGGCGAGCCCGCGTGCTGGGCAGTCAGATCAGCGTCGAGTGCAGCGACGTCGGCCTCGCCGAAACGGGGAGCCCGTAGCTCGACGGCCTCTGGATCGGTGAGCTGCAATGCGCTCCGGGGATGGCGAAGCACGCTGCTGCGGTACGGCGGATAGTCCAGCTTCGGCTGGCTTTCCTCGCGGTCTGCCCGCCAGTACTCGGCCTGGATTGCCGTGATCTCTGCGCTGATCTCCGCCTGGCCGGTCATCGCCACGCCAACCGGGCGAGTTCATGGCGCCAGGCGGCGTCCGCTGTGAAGGATGGACCGAGGTCAGGCAGATCCTGCCAATCTGATTCGTCGATCGGCTTGCACGTGCCGCCCGCGGAGCGGATCCGCAGCGACAGGGAAGCCAATTGGTCGAGGCTCATCGCTTGCAGGACAGTCTGGGCCACCGTGGCAGCGGCGCTGGTGATTCCATGCCCGCGGCAGATCACCACCGGCTTCCCCTGCATGGCGGCGACCATCTCTTTGCCGAGTTCCGCAGTGCGGATCAGCACGGCCCTCTTGTACACCGGAACACCATGTCGTGCCAGCCAGGCGCCCGGGATGTCGAAGGCACCGTAGATGGGTTCGAGAGTGATACCGGCGAGGTCGGCTGCCACCACGGCCGGCGGATGCAGGTGGGCTACGGCGCGGTGCTCGGGATGTGCCAGCAGTGTCTCGACGTGGATCGGCAACTCGTTGGGTACCCGATATCCGTCCAATTGCCCAGCCGTCCCCGTTCCGTCGAAGTGGATGAGCCGGATGTCGTCGGGACGAGTGAATGCCACACCGTTGTCGGAGTCGCTGCGGCACCGCACGAGTAGGTGTTCGTCGTCGACGCGGGCACTGATGTGTCCGAGAATTCCGTCCACCAGGCCACGGGCTGCGGCGACTCGGCACGCTTGGGCCACCTCGGCCCGCAATACCGCCAGCGCGTCTGTGTTCACGCGTCATCCCCGGTTGGCGCTGCCGCTGTACCCATGCCGAACCCGCCGTCGGGGCGGGTGCTTTCGCCGGTGATTCCGCGGGACCGGTCTGATGCCAGGAAGACGTAGCTCCAGGCGTGGTCCTGCGGGGTGAGTGCGACATTCAGCGGGGTGCGTGCCGCAAGGTCGCGTGCACGGTCGGGGGTGTCGTCAAGGCGGATGTCGTCGAGCGACAGGCTGTGCAGGCCGCGCAGGTCGGTGTTCAGGGTTCCACCCGGTGCAACGCCGTTGACACGGATATGAGGGGCGAGTTCATAGGCGAGGGTGGTGACCAGACCGCGGACCGCGAACTTCGACGCGACGTAGAGTACGCCGCCGCGGCCGGGATAGAACGACGATGCAGACTCCGTGAGAACAATGGAGGACCGCTCCTGGGCTCGTAGAGCGGGCACAGCGGCTTTCACCGACTGCAGATGACTCAACACATTCGTCTTGAACATTTCGTCGAAAGCCGGTGTCAGCTCGTCGGTCGAGATGTCGGTGATTCCCTTGTAGAAGTCGAAGATCCCGACGCAGTTGACCAAGGTGTCGAGGCCGCCGTAAGCCGCTACGGCTGCTGCGACAGCGAGTTCGTTCGCCTCGGCGGTCGTCGCGTCGCCCTGCGTGACCGGCAGCCCCGGCAGTTGGCTCTCCAGGGCAGCGCATTTCGACCGATCGCGCTCCAGGACCGCGACTTGCGCACCCTCTTCGAGGAATGCGTCGACGACTGCTCGGCCGATGCCCGAGCCGGCACCGACGATCAGCGCCCGTTTGCCGTCGAGCCATCGTGTCATGGCAGCTCGCTGTCGTCTGAAAGCAGTGGTTCACGCATTTTGCCGACCATAGCGGCCAGTGTGTAGGCGTTCTGCCACGTCAATGCTTCAACCTCCAGGGCGTCGAGACTGATCCACTGTCCCGATTTGGGTGAGGTGATAAGCAGCCGCGAACCGTTGCGGGTGTCAACCCGGCGCAATGTTATTTCGGTGAATTCGTTTGCGATAGTTATGGGTTCACCCACCGATCGGGCGATGAGGTCGTCGAGTTCGCTCACAGGAATACCGCCAGGTTTTGCATGCGCAGAACTGACTCGTCGAGATAGATCGTGCGGCGGGCCAACTTCCACCCTTGGTCGGTCGCACGCAGCAGGTCTTCACGGCCGCAGGAGATCAGCGCAGCCTCGTTCACGTCGCCACGGCTGCGGAAGAGCAACTCGGCCGACTCGACGACGAGGTGGATGTCATCATCGCAGGCAAAGGTGCGGACGTTGGTGATGTGATGGCGCAGCCGCGACGGCGGGTCCTCGGTCCAGGCGTGTTCGGTCGCAAAGCGCGCGACGCGCCGATTGAGGGAGTACTTGTTCTCATCGAAGTGGGCCATGCCGGGTGACGTGTCGAATCCAGCACCTGCTGCGGTGGTCACGCGAACGGGCATGAAGTAGTGGATATCCTCGGTGAGGGTGTCGAGCCATTCGGGGTATTGCTGTGCGTCGAGCAGGTAGGCCTCATCGACCAGGAACTGGTGTGCCTGCAGGTGTCGGACGTCGTTGAACGGCAGGGGATTGCCGGTACGGACTTGCTGTGGCGCGTGATCACCCAGAACGGCCAGCTGCCAGGGGCCGCGGGCATCGTGCGGCCTGGGAAACGGCCTGGGAAACCCCGCACGCGCGGTCTGTTCGGCGGATGTCATGCCTGCGCCTCCTCGTAGGCGCCCTCGCATGCAGAAGTGCCGTTGGTCTGTGCCAGAGGGGTGATTCCATTGAGCTGCGTGCCCATCACCGCCGGAGTCGTCGCCACCGGGGGCATCTCCAGGTGATCGGCCCACATCCGAAGGATGGCGCGCTGATTGTTCTCGTTATAGCCGACTTGGGCGACACCCGGCCCATGGAATTGTTCCGGCGGCAGCGGATCAACGACCGGGGTCCCGTCAGCGAGCAGGCCCATCCGGCCATTGAGCAGTAGTTGGCGGGCCATCGATCCGGCAGCGGTATTGGTCAGCGAGACCCAGTTCTCCACGTCATCCTGTTCGAACATGCCCGTGGAGCCGAAGCACATCAGGTAGGCCTTGTAGGAGTCCTTCTTGTACTGGTCGGGGGCGGCTGCGTCGACCGCGAACCATGAGTACACCTCGGTTTCGTTCTGGCTGATCGGTTGCCAGGTGCGAATCGATATGAACGGCAACACATCGTCGCTGTCTTGGATCTTCGGCCAGTTGTGCACCAGGCTCATGTTGGGAAAACAGGATGCCGCCGAGAACATGAAGCCGTCGTCAGCAACCACGCGCTGGTGCTGGGGCGACCACACTTGTTTGATTCGTTCCACCATGTCGTCGGGGTAGCCCACGTAGCGCATCCGTTCGGCGAAGGTGCCCGGCGGCAGCTTGTAGGTGGTACCTCCTCCGCACGTCGCCCAATACGTCGCGCCGTCTTTGCGCTTCTGCGCCTTCGGCTCACGAAACAGCCCGATGTCGACGACCGAGGCGTGGGTATGAGGTGTGTGGTACATGTCGCCGGCAAAGTTCTCGACGCCGATCTTCCAATTCGCCTTGATGCGCCAGCGTTGCGGGCCGCGTACCTGCAGACCGCTGCGGCTTTGCTTGGTGTAGAAGTCAAGGTAGAACCTGAAATCGCCGAGAAATTCTTCGAGCGGAGGTGCCTGCGCGTCGAGGCTGATGAAGATCATGCCGTTGTAGCTGGCCAGGTTTGGTGCCGGTAACAGGGTCTGGCCGCGCTTCTGGAAGCCGGCCTCGCCGCCGTAGGCCTCCTGGTGGAACGGCAGGCCGGTGAGTCGCCCGTCGTTGCGATACGACCAGCCGTGGTAGGGGCACCGGAAGTTGGAGGCGTTACCCATCTCGGCGCGGCAAATCTGCATCCCGCGATGCAGACACATGTTGAACATGGCCCGCACGTCGCCCTTGGAGTCGCGCGCAATGATGAAGGAGTCGTTGAGTAGCCGTCGCACGACGTAGTCGCCGTCTTGGGGGATCTCCGATTCATGCGCCACGAACATCCAGGCGCGGCGGAACAGTCGCTCCTTCTCGAGTTCGAAGATTTCGGCGTCGTTGTAGATGTGCGCCGGGATCATTCCCCGCCGGACCTCATCGAGGACTTGCCGGTGAGCACTCATCGATGCGACTCCAGTCTCGCGAATCCATAATATCTGTTCTGCAGAGAGTTATAGGGGAAACTCTGCCAGCAGGACGGTTTGAAGGTCAATAAAGCAGGTATCCTTTCTGGTATGCAGAGCGATGCGTCTCTCGCGCCGGCGGGTGACGCGACCGGACCCGCGGCCGCCGGCGGGGATGTGCCGCAGTATCCGATCGGGTCGGTGGATAGGGCACTGAAGCTCATCCTGCTGCTGGGAGAACAGCCGCGAATCCGTTTGACTGACGCGGCCAAACACCTGGGCGTCGCATCATCGACGGCGCATCGTCTGTTGGCGATGCTGCAATACCGGGGCTTCGTGCGCCAGGATCCGGTATCCAAGGCGTACTACCCCGGGCCCGCGTTGATGAGCGTGGCGTTTTCGGTGTTCAACCGCATCGATATAGAGGGTGCGGCGACGCCGGTCCTGCGCCGCCTCAGTGAACGCCTCGAGGAATCGGTGCATATCGGAATGATCGAGGGCACCAACGTTCGTTTCATCGCTGCCGCCGAGGGCCCGACTGCCGTTCGGGTTGCATCACGGCTCGGACGGACCATGCCTGCGCACTGCACCTCGACCGGCAAGGCGCTGCTGGCGCGGCTGTCCGATGCCGACATTGTCCAGCTGTACCCGGATGAAGAGCTGGAGCGCGTTACGGCGCATTCGGTTGGCAGCAGAACCGAGCTGCAGCGTGAGCTCGGTCGTATACGGCAACAGGGGTACGCGGTGAACCGGGAGGGGAGCGAGGACGGTGTCGCCTCAGTTGCAGTTCCGATTCCAACGCGTGCAGCCGGAGTGCTGCTGGCGCTCAATGCCGCCGCGCCAGTTCACCGACTGAGCAGTTCGCAGTACCGAACGGTGGCAGCTCTGTTGGTGGAGGCCGCCAAAGAGATCGGCGACCGGATCGGCTAGTGGCGGCGGCTACAGAACGCTCATCCGGTGATCGTCGCGCGCCGTGCCAACAGCCGGCGGACCGCATCGTCCATGTGCTCGTCGATCAGCCGGACCACGACGGCCTCGTCGCCGGCGCCGATCGCCTTGCGCAGCACCACATGTTCGGTGACCTGCTCACGCAGATCCGGGTAGGCCTCTTCGAGTTCACCGAGCAGGATCCGGGTCTCCGACAGCAGCGTCCGCATCGCCCGGTGCAGCCGTGGGCTTCCCGCACACTCGACCAGCACCTCATGGAACTCCTGATCGGCATCGGCCGTCGCGGCCCCGTCGTGCAGGGAGGCGGCGAGGCGCATGGCCTCCACCGGCCCCCGCAGCCGAGCGGCCGCGGCAGCGGGGTCACCGCGCAGCACCTCGGTCACGGCGGCCCGCTCGATGGCTTTGCGTGCCTGGTAGACGTCGCGGACATCGTCATCGGTGAGTTCGACGACGAAGATGCCCCGGTTGCGTTCGCTGCGTAGCAGCCCCTCGGCCACCAGGCGCTGCATCGCTTCGCGCAACGGGCCGCGGGACACCTCGAACTGCGCGGCCAGGCTCGCCTCGCCGAGTTGTTGGCCGGGCGTCAGGCGGCCGCGGGTGATCGCCTCCCGAAGCCGCTCGGCGATCAGCTCGGGAGTCGAGGGTCTGCTCAACGGCTCGAACGCGGCGTCGCGTGAGATCGTCATCGGCCGTCCTCGAACAATGCGCCGAGCCCGGTCGCGCGGCGCGCTATCCCGGCGATGCGCAAACCCTCCCATACCGTCACCGCGTTGGCGGTCAGCACCGGCTTGCCGAGCAGCCGCTCGAGCTCGTCGACCTGGGCGATGGTGTGCATGGCGGTGTCGGGAATCAACAGTGCCTCGGCCCCGGGTGCGTCATTGCGCACTGCGAGTTCACGGACTTGAGCCGGGGTGAGGCGGCCGACCTCGGCGGCGGTCGGGATGCCGGCGTCTCCCATTGCCTCGACGGTGACACCGTGGGCGGCAACGAAACTCGCGAACAGTTCGGCGATGTCGTGCGGATAGCTGGCGGCGACCGCGACGCGGCGGCAGCCCAGCGCGGCCAGGGCGTGCACGAAGCCGAACGAGGTGCTCGAGGCGGGCACGCCGGCTTGCGCGGCCAATCGGTCGACCTGCTCGGTGGCGCCGTCGGGACCGAACACGAAACTGCCCGAGGTACAGGCCCACACCACGGCGGCCGGCCGCTGCGGCGCCAGCAGCGCCACTCCCTCGGCGAGCTTGGCCGGGCTGCCGAGATCCATCAGCTCCGGCACGGCGTGCAGGTCGGTGCCGTAGACGTGCACCACGGGCAGGCTCACCCCCAGCAGCCGGGCGGCCCACGGGTAGTCGGACTCGGCGGCGTGGTCGGGATAGATAAAACCGACGCAGCCGGTGCGGCTCACTGCGGGGCTCCGGTGAAGACGTCCCGAAGCCAGCGGCCGGGACCCATCATCGGTAGGTTCATCCGACCGAGGCACGCCCACATCGTCAGTTGGTTCGCCGTGAGGATCGGCTTGCCGAGCATCTCCTCCAGTGGGGCGATGATGTCGTAGGTGCGTAAGTTGGTGCAGCTGACGAAGATCGCCTGGGCGTCCGGGCGGTCGGCGGCGAGGATCCGTTCGGCCACGGTGCGGTAGTTGACCTTCCAGATGCCGCCGCCGAGGCCCAGGTGATCCGAGTGCAGCACGGTCACCCCGAGCTGGTTCAGAAACACCACCAGCAGATCGGTGAGCTCGGCGTCGTAGGGGGTCAGCACGCACACCCGCGAGATGTCCAGCGCGATGATCGCTTCGGCGAGTGCCCCCGACGTGGTGACCGCCGCCTTGGCGCCCGCCGCTTCGATCGCGGTGACCAGGGTCTTCTCGTAGTCGACGCCGTGGATGAAGCTGCCCGATGCGCACAGGTAGGCGACCACCTCCGGTTCGACGTGCAGCACGTCTCGGGTGGCGGCCTGCAGGTGGTTGGTATCGGAGACCAGTTCGGCCATCGCCCGGCTGACGGGTACGGGTTCGTAGTGGGTGCGGGCCAGGTGCAGCGCCACTTCCGCGGGAATCCAGCGCCACAGCTCACGCTCGATCGCCAGATCAAAGGGCGCGATGATGCCGATATCGCGCTGATCGATCGGCCCGTCGAAGTCCGGCAGCTCCGGAAACAGGGACAGATCCATGGGGCTTCCCCATACCGACGTTCCACCCCCAGGCCAGCCCTGGATTGTTGACAATCATACGATCAGTTTTTACGGTGTCAATGTGGACACGCGTCCAGTGGTGACTGTCCAGCACGGTGAGTCGGTTCCCGCCCAACTCGATGCGATCAGCGCTGACGCTGAGCTGCGATTGGTTCCGTCCTCGCGGTTGGCCGAGGCGATTCCCGGTTCCGACGTGCTGTTCTTGTACGACTTCTCCTCCAGCGCCCTGGAATCGGTGTGGGCGGCCGCCGACGCGCTGCGCTGGGTTCAGGTCGCCGCCATCGG
The DNA here is from genome assembly GCF_055419425.1 of Mycobacterium sp. IDUB_21. Classification (NCBI taxonomy): domain Bacteria; kingdom Bacillati; phylum Actinomycetota; class Actinomycetes; order Mycobacteriales; family Mycobacteriaceae; genus Mycobacterium; species Mycobacterium sp. IDUB_21. The sequence continues at coordinate 29,558 of NZ_JBVAXQ010000008.1, forward strand.
GGTGGACGCGGTGTTGTTCGACCAGTTGATCGCCAGCGACGTCGTGGTCACCAATTCCCGCGGCATCTTCGAGGAGCCCATCGCCGAGTACGTGCTGGGTCAGATCCTGTTCTTCGCCAAAGATTTCCGGCGTTCCTGGGATGCCCAGTGCGCCCAGCTCTGGCAACACTTCGACACCGAGCCGATCGCCGGCGCGTCGGTCACCGTCATCGGCCCCGGGCCGGTCGGCCGGGCCATCGCGCGGTTGCTGCGTGCGGTCGGCATGTCGGTGCGCGGCGTCGGGCGCTCAGCGCGCGAGGATCCCGACTTCGGCGCGATCACCACCGATGTGCGCGCCGCGGTCGCCGACGCCGACTATGTGGTGCTGGCCGCACCACTGACACCGCAGACCCGGGGCATCATCGATGCCGGCGTACTGGATGCGATGCGCTCTACCGCGCGATTGATCAACGTCGGTCGTGGCGAGCTGGTGGACACCGATGCCCTGGTGTCGGCCCTGCAGGCCGGGGCCATCGCCGGTGCGGCGCTCGATGTCGTCGATCCCGAGCCATTGCCGGCGGACCACCCGCTGTGGAGTGCTCCCAACGTGCGCCTGACTCCGCACAACAGTGGTGACATCAAGGGTTGGCGAATCGTGTTGCAGCAGCAGTTCATTGCGAACTTCCGGCGGTACGTGTCCGGTCGACCGCTGGCGAACGTCATCGACAAGCACCGCGGGTACGCACCGTCGACGACTGAACCGAGCGGAACCGGTCGAGGAGGCGCGTGACATGACCCACCCCACCGAACTGACAGCGCTGCAACTGGTCGCCGCCTATACCTCCGGCGAACTTTCGCCGGTTGAAGCGACCGCGGCCGTGATCTCGGCGATCGCCGAACGCGATGGCGACGTCAACGCCTTCTGTCTGATCGACGAGGACGCTGCGCTGTCCGCGGCCCGAAAGTCTGAAGCCCGCTGGAGCGGCAACTACACCAAGGGCCTGCTCGACGGGGTACCGGTCGCCGTCAAAGACGTGTTCCGCACCGCTGGTTGGCCCACCCTGCGCGGATCGCTGCTCGCCGACGCCGCCGGGCCGTGGCCCGAGGACAGCCCGGCGGTCGGCAAAATGCGCGACGACGGCATGGTGCTGCTGGGTAAGACCACCACGCCGGAGCTGGCGTGGAAGGGCGTCACCGACAGCCCGCGAACCGGTATCACCCGCAACCCGGCTGACACGGCCTGCACCGCGGGCGGTTCCTCGGGAGGCAGCGCCGCCGCGGTGGCCGCCGGGATGGCGCCTTTGGCGATCGGCACCGACGGCGGGGGAAGCATCCGCATCCCGGCGAGTTTCTGCGGGGTGGTCGGCTTCAAGCCCACCCACGGGCGGGTTCCGATGTATCCGATCAGCCCGTTCGGGCCACTGGCGCACGGCGGTCCGATCACCCGGACCGTCGAGGACGCAGCAGTGCTGCTGGACATCATCGCGCTGCCCGATCACCGCGACCCGACGTCGTTGCCTCCGACGCTGACCACCTACCGCGGCGAAGTCCGGCGCGAGGTGGTGGGTCTGGATGTCGCCTACTCGCCGACCCTGGGCTATGTCGACGTCGACCCGCAGATCGAGGTTGCGGTCGCCGCGGCGGTCCAGGCGCTGGCCGACGCCGGACTGAACGTGTTGGTGGCCGATCCCGGTTTCTCCGATCCGATCGATGCGTTCGAGGTGCTGTGGGCGACCGGGGCGGCAGGCAGCCTGCGCGGCCACGAGAACGACCGCGGGCTCGTCGACCCCGGACTCGCCGACATGTGGGACCGGGGCCTGGCGGTTTCGGCGGTCGACTATCTGGCCGCCCGCCAGGTCAGTGTCGAGTTGGGGTTGGTCATGGGGCGGTTCCATGAACGCCACAACCTGCTGATCACGCCGACCACACCGATCCCGGCATTCGCCGCCGGCCACGACGTGCCGATCGGTTCCGGCATGCGCTGGTGGGCCCAGTGGACGCCGTTCACCTACCCGTTCAACATGACTCAGCAACCGGCGCTGAGCATCCCGATCGGTAAGACCTCGCAGGGTCTGCCGATCGGCATGCAGATCATCGGTCCGCGGCACAGCGACGATCTGGTGCTGGCGGCCGGCCTGTTCGCCGAGCGGGTGTTGGGTTCCTGACGGCTCGGCGACTCAGGCGCGGGCGAAGGACAATTTCTCGCCGACCGCGCCGGCCATCCACAGATCGTTGCAAGCGGCCGCCATCTCGGCCAAACCGTCTTCTATCGTCGCGAACACATTGCCGGGCACCCAACCGACGTCGCCGTTGAGCAGCAGGTTGTTGCGGCCGTAGAAGATCGCCAGGTCGGTAGCGCCGACCGGTGAATTCGCTTGCGCACCTTCGTCGTAACCGTACGCCGGATTGCCGATATCGCCGGCGTCGAAGCTGAAGAAGCAGACGTCGCCGGGGATCGGTGTCACGGTGGTGTTCTCCCGGCCCGGCGTGCCCATCGGCGGCAACAGGGTGTAGACCTCATTGCGGGCGTACTTGCCGTGGTAGGCCTGACCGGCGACCGGCAACGCATTCCAGACCACCGCGCAGGTCCGGGGAGCCTCATCCTCGAGTAGCCGCGCTCGGCATGACACACCACGGCTGCTCAGCGTGATGGACAGGAAACGCGCCACATCAACCCCTTCCGCGGGCCGAGCGTTCTACACCGGATCGAAAGTGCGGCTGGCGATGAACGTCGGCCGCGGAGCGGCGGCGCCGAACGGCCCCACCAGGGTGTTCTCCACGCTGTTGTAGACGATGAAGACGTTCGAGCGCGGGTAGGGCGTGATGTTGCTGCTCGAACCGTGCATGCAGTTGCTGTCGAAGAACACCGCCGACCCGGCCGGGCCGGTTATCTGACGGATCCCGTGCTGGTCGGCCATCCAGATCAGGCTGTCGTCGTCGGGTGTGCCGACCTCCTGCCTTTTCAGCGACGAGCGGTAATGATCCGGCGGGGTCTCGTCCGGGCATGACACGAACCAGCGGTGCGAGCCGGGCATGATCATCAGCGAACCGTTGCTGTCCAGGTTCTCGGTGAGGGCCACCGAGACGCTGACCGCGCGCGGGGTGGGCATACCGTCCTCGGCGTGCCAGGTCTCGAAGTCGGAGTGCCAGTAGAACTCCCGGCCGTTGAAACCCGGCTTGAAATTGACTCGGCTCTGGTGCACGTACACGTCTGAGCCGAGCAATTGGCGGACCGGGCCGACCAGGCGGGGGTCCGCGACGAGTGCGGCGAATGCCGGGCTGATCCGGTGCACTTCGAAGATCGACCGGATCTGCCCGCTGTCCTGCTCACATATCGAACGCTCGTCGGCTGCCAGCACGGGGTCGGCGCGCAGGTTGTCCAGCTCGTTGCGCAGGTCCGCGACGACATCGCCGTCCACCAGGGCGTCGACGGCCAGGAACCCGTCGGTGTCGAATGCTGCGACACTGCCGGGTCTCAACGGACCGCTGTTGCCCTCCGGCGTCCACACCACCGGGTCACACCGCGGTTCGATGCCGATCGTGACGTTGTTGCGAGTGGGGTAGCGATCGGTGACTGCCTTGGCCGTGAGGGGAGTCACGACGCTGTCTCCTGGGATTCCTCGGTGAGCAGGGGATATGCGCCGGTCTCGTCGTGCACCTCCTGACCGGTGACCGGCGGGTCGAACACACACACCATGCGCAGGTCGGTGTGGGCCGAAACGCGGTGGTGCTCATGTCCGTCGAGCAGGTACAAGGTGCCGTCGCTCAGCGGGTGCACCTCACCGGTCTCCTCGTTGGTCAACTCACCTTCGCCGCCGACGCAATACACCGCCTCGACGTGGTTGGCGTACCACATCGAGGTTTCAGTACCGGCGTACAAGATGGTCTCGTGCATGGAGAACCGCTGCCCGTCGCGGGCCAGCAACAGTCGCTGGCTGTTCCAGGTCTTGGATTGGACGTCGCGGTCGGTGCCCTTGATCTCGGTGAGGGTACGGACGATCATCGGTTGGCTCCTGGGTTAGTGCTGACGAGTTCGCGACCTGCGACGGCCTCGATCGACTCGGCCGCGATCCGCAGGCCTTCGGCCAAGTCGTCGTCGTCGATGACCAGCGATGGCATCATTTTTACCACCTCGCCTTCCGGTCCCGAGGTCTCCAGAAGCAGGCCGCGGGCGAACGCCTCCTTCTGCACGGCGGCGGCCAACTCGGGTTGATCGAAAGCCACGCCGCGGATCAGGCCGCGGCCACGGGCCTCGACCCCGTCGAAGGGCTCGATCACCTCGCGCAGCGCCTGGTCGATCTGTTCGCCCTTGCGGAGCACCTGCTTTTCCAGCAGGTTGTCGGTCCAGAAGTTCAGCGCCGCGGTGGCGGTGACGAACGACGGGTTCTGGCCGCGGAAGGTGCCGTTGTGCTCACCGGGCTCCCACACATCGAGTTCGGGTTTGAACAGGGTCAGTGCCATCGGCAGCCCGTAGCCGCTGATCGATTTGGACATGCAGACGATGTCCGGCTGGATGTCGGCCGCCTCGAAGCTGAAGAACGGCCCGGTGCGCCCGCAGCCCATCTGCACATCGTCGACGATCAGCAGCAGCTCGTTACGTTTGCAGAGTTCGGCCAGCCCCCGCAGCCATTCCAGCCGGGCCACGTTGATCCCGCCTTCGCCCTGCACCGTCTCGACGATCACCGCGGCCGGTTCGTTGAGGCCGCTACCGCTGTCCTGCAACAGACGCTCGAACCAGATGAAGTCCGGGGTGACACCATCGAGGTAGTTGTCGTAGGGCATCGGGGTGGCGTGCACCAGCGGGATGCCGGCGCCGCCGCGCTTCATCGAGTTGCCGGTGACGCTCAGCGAGCCCAGCGTCATGCCGTGGAAGGCGTTGGTGAAGCTGATGATGCTTTCCTTGCCGGTGACCTTGCGCGCCAGCTTGAGCGCCGCCTCGACCGCGTTGGTGCCGGTGGGGCCGGGGAACTGGACTTTGTAGTTCAGGCCGCGCGGCTTGAGGATCACCTCGTTGAATCGCTCCAGGAAATCACCCTTGGCCACGGTGTTCATGTCCAGGCTGTGCACCACTCGGTCCGAACTCAGGTACTCCAGCAGTGGCCCCCGCAGGTCCGGGTGGTTGTGGCCGTAATTCAAGGCGCCGGCGCCCGCGAAGAAGTCCACGTATTCGTTGCCGTCTACGTCCCACATCCGGGACCCGCTGGCCCGGTCGAATGTCACCGGCCAAGACCGGCAATAACTCCGCACTTCGGATTCAAGGGTTTCAAAAATAGTCATGGTTTCCTCCGTCCGTCGGTCACATACAACGGAACGGAACGACAGGTCGACTTCAAACTCGTGCCGCGGGTGATCTCGGCTCGACCCACCACCCCGCTCGGATGCCCCCGGCTAGGTCTGTCGGGGCTCACTTTGCGCGGTCGTGACCTTACCGAGACCGTTTTGTGATCTCAACCTTGCCACGCTCTCCTCAATGGTCGGCGATTACCCGCAGAGGCCCTATTCGAAACAGCTCCTCGGCAAGATGGGACTCGGGAAACAACCCGGCCCCGAACAGCTCCGAGCACTCCAGCGCGGCGTCCCATCGGCGGGCGAATGCGGTGAAAAGCCGGCGACTGGCGGCGTTGTCCGGTGTGATCGACGTCTCAAGGTGTGTGCCACCGTCGGCCACCAGCGCGGCCGCCAGATGATCGAGCATCCGGCCGGCCAGCCCCATCCCGCGGTGCGCGTCGTTCACCGCGACCTGCCAGACCATCAGGGTCTCCGGCTGCGGCGGGCGGCGGTAGCCGGTGACGAAGCCGGCCGGCTCGCCGCTGACCTCGGCGATCACCGAGCTGGCGGCGAAGTCACGGCACCAGAGTAGATAGGCATAAGGGGCGTTGACGTCGAGCGTGACGCTGTCGAGGGCCATCTTCCACAAGGCGGGGCCGTCGGCCACGTTCGGCGTCCGCAGATGAATGTCAGCCGGGTCGGTCATCTCATCGACGGTACGTGGCGACCGGCTCACGGCTTTGCGGGCGGGTCGGGTGGCGGCCCCGGCGGCACCCGCAGTGTGCGCAGCGCCTCGAGCACCGAGCGGCCTTCGGGCTCAGCGCTGACCGGCACCAACCGCAACGCCACCAGGGGGAACAGCCCGCACAGCGCAAAGGCCAGCGGATAGCCGACGGCGCCGATCAGCGCACCGAAAGCCGGGGGAGCGATCCCGGCGGTCAGTCGCTGGGTGGTGTTCTGCGTGCCGAGCGCACGCCCGCTCCAGTACGGCCCGGCGATCTCGGCGACTGCGGTGGACGACAGCCCGTTGTCGAGCACGCTGATCACCACTGCGACGACCATCGCGGTCTCCGCGAAGTGGGAGTGCAGATGATCGGTCACCCCGAGCACCAGCATCGCCACCGCCCCGGCCACAGCGATGCTGCGGATCGGTCGTAGCCGCGACCGCACCCGGTCGGACCACCGGCCGGCCATTACGCGCCCGGCCGCGCCGATCAGCTGCGACACGGTCACCAGACCGCCGGCGGCGGCGATCGACCAGTCGGTGTCGACGATCAGCCACACCAGCATGAAGGTGGCGAGCACACACTGCGGAACCATCAGCAACGCCGAGGACAAATGAATGCGCCACAGCACCTTCGAACCGCGGTAGGGGTTGGCCAACTCCGCACTGGTTGCCGTCGACCGTGGTCTGATGGGCGGATCGACCACCCCGATGGCACACGCCACCGCCGCCACCGCGCACAGCGTCGCCGGGAACATCAGCGCCCGTGCCAGGCCGTGCTCGGCCAGTTCCGGAATCACCTCCGCCCCCAACGCGATTCCCAGCGGCTGCGCTGTCTGTCGGATCCCCATCACCAACCCGCGCTGGTGCGGCGGGAACCAGCCGGTCACCAACCGGCCACTGGCACTGTTGGCACTGGCGGCGGCCATGCCGCCCAGGAACAGGAAGGCGCCCACCGCAACCAGGGAGTGCATCGACGCCGCACCGAAGGCGGCCAGCGCGGTCAGCGCGGAGCCGACGGTCAACACGATCCGCTCGCCGATACGGTCCAGCAGGGCGCCCCACGCGAACAGGGTCAGCACCATGCCGAAGCTGGGCATCGACGCCAGCAGACCCGCCAGCGCCAGGTTGGTGTCCCGTCTGGTCTCCAGCATCGGGATGACGAAGGCGATGCCGTTGATGAACACGAACGAGCACAACGTCGCAGCCAGCGCCACGATCATGACCGACCAGCGTGCAGCGGTGCTGATGGGCTCCGTGGACATTCGGTCATGGTTCCACAGGCACACCAGCCGGGGCGGCACATCTGTCCGGCAAATCGCTACTAGGCTTGCACGAATGCGCCTAGGCCGAATTGCCAGCCCGGACGGTGTCGCCTTCGTCAGCCTGGAGGGCGATCCGAACCGGTCTCATGAGATGACTGCCCGCGAGATCGCCGAGCACCCGTTCGGCACACCGGAGTTCACCGGCCGGTCCTGGCCACTGGCCGACGTGCGCCTGCTGGCCCCGATCCTCGCCAGCAAGGTGGTCTGCATCGGGAAGAACTACGCCGCGCACATCGCCGAGATGGGCGGTGCGCCGCCGGCCAACCCGACGATGTTCCTCAAACCCAACACCGCGATCGTCGGGCCGAACGTGCCGATTCAGCTGCCCGCCAATGCTTCCCCGGTCCACTACGAAGGCGAGCTGGCGGTGGTGATCTCGCGGCCGTGCAAAGACGTTCCGGCTGCCCGGGCCAAGGACAACATCCTGGGCTACACCATCGGCAATGACGTGTCGGCCCGCGACCAGCAGCAAGCCGACGGGCAGTGGACCCGAGCCAAGGGGCACGACACCTTCTGCCCGATCGGCCCGTGGATCGTCACCGACCTCGACCCGACGGATCTGGCGATCCGAACCGAGGTCAACGGGTCCGTCAAACAGGACAGCCGGACCTCGTTGATGATCCACGACATCGGCGCCATCGTGGAGTGGATCTCCGCGGTGATGACCTTGCTGCCCGGCGACCTCATCTTGACCGGCACCCCCGACGGCGTCGGCCCGATCGAGCACGGTGACACCGTGTCAGTCTCCGTCGAAGGCATCGGCACCCTCACCAACCCGGTTATCCGCAAAGGAAAGTCGTGACTGAAAGCTTCCAGGCTGACTCGCCTGTGCGGGTCCGGTTCTGCCCGTCACCGACCGGCACCCCGCACGTCGGGCTGATCCGTACCGCCCTGTTCAACTGGGCCTACGCCCGACACACGGGCGGCACCTTGGTGTTCCGGGTGGAAGACACCGACGCCGAACGCGACAGCGAAGAAAGCTATCTGGCATTGCTCGACGCGTTGCGCTGGCTTCATCTGGACTGGGACGAGGGGCCAGAAGTGGGCGGGCCCTACGGCCCGTACCGGCAGTCGCAACGCGCCGACCTTCACCGTGACGTCGTGGCGCAGCTGTTGGCGGCGGGGGAGGCCTACCAGGCGTTCTCGACCCCGCAGGAGGTCGAGGCACGCCACCTGGCCGCCGGCCGCAACCCCAAACTGGGCTACGACAATTTCGACCGTGAACTGACCGCCGAACAGCGGGCGGGTTATCTGGCCGAGGGCCGCAAGCCCGTGCTGCGGCTGCGGATGCCCGACGCCGAGCTCGGCTGGGACGACCTGGTGCGCGGGCGGACGTCCTTTCCGGCGGGCACCGTTCCCGACTTCGCGCTGACCCGCGGCAACGGGGATCCGCTGTACACGTTGGTCAACCCGGTCGACGACGCCATGATGAAGATCACCCATGTGCTGCGCGGCGAGGACCTGTTGCCGTCCACGCCACGCCAGATCGCGCTGTACCAGGCGTTGATCCGCATCGGCGTCGCCGATCGAATCCCGGAATTCGGCCACCTGCCAACCGTTTTGGGCGAGGGCACCAAGAAGCTGTCCAAGCGCGACCCACAGTCGAATCTGTTCGCGCACCGTGACCGGGGCTTCATCCCCGAGGGGTTGCTGAACTACCTGGCGCTGCTGGGCTGGTCGATCGCCGACGACCACGACGTGTTCAGCCTCGATGAGATGGTCGCCGCGTTCGACGTGGTGAACGTCAACTCCAATCCGGCCCGGTTCGACCAGAAGAAGGCCGATGCCCTCAACGCCGAGCACATCCGGTTACTGGACGCCGACGACTTCACCACGCGACTGCGTGCCTACCTCGACACCCACGGGCACGACACCGGCCTGGACGACGCCGGTTTCGCGGCCGCTGCGGCGCTGGTGCAGACCCGCATCGTGGTGCTCGGCGACGCCTGGGGATTGCTGAAATTCTTCAACGACGACGAATACGCGCTGGACCCGCGCGCGACGGCCAAGGAGTTGGGTCCCGACGCAGTGCCCACCCTGGACGCGGCCATTCTCGCGCTGGAGAACGCAGGGGACTGGACCACCGCGAACATCGAGGCTGCGTTGAAGGCCGCGTTGATCGACGGGCTGGAGCTCAAACCGCGCAAGGCCTTCGGTCCGATCCGGGTCGCCGTCACCGGCGGGCCGATCAGCCCGCCGCTGTTCGAGTCGCTGGAGTTGCTGGGTTCGGCGCGCAGCCTGGCGCGGTTGCGGGCCGCCCGAACCGGCGCCGGGTGAGCGCGATGAGAACTTCGCGATGGAAGTTTGATAGTCTGCACGTCGGCCCACAGCGGCTGGCCATCAGTGCCCAACCGGCACTCTGACCAGCGGTTATGGCACGGCCTTTGTTGGTCCTTGGGGTATGGTGTAATTGGCAACACAGCGGTTTCTGGTACCGCCATTCTAGGTTCGAGTCCTGGTACCCCAGCAAAACCGGTCCGCCGCAAGCGATTAGGCGGGCCGTTTGGGTTGGGCTATGCTGACAACCCGGAAATGTTCTAGCCCCCGTCGTCTAGCGGCCTAGGACGCCGCCCTCTCACGGCGGTAGCGTGGGTTCGAATCCCATCGGGGGTACACACCTCACCAAGGCCCGCACCTCATCGCAGGCGCGGGCCTTTGTGGTTCCTGGACGGGCTCAGGCGTCCGTCGGCGCGGTCGACCCGGACAGCGGCATCGCCGGCAATCCCAGCTTGCGGTGGTCCCAGGACCGGGTGCGTCGTGTGACGATGCGCACAGCCACCCGGTTGTTCATCATCGCGTCGACGCCCGGCTTCATCTCGTCGGTGTAGGGACCGGTGTAGCGCTCCCAGACGCTGACCCCCACCCGGAAGATGGTGTCCGGGTCGTCGACGATCTCCGCGACGCCTTCGAAGGATGCCCCGCGCAGCGTGTCGTAGGTCTGGCCGGCCTCCAGCAGGAAGCTGACCCGCGGATCGCGGCGCACGTTGACCGCCTTCTGCGACTTGGCTTTGGTTTCGAGCCAGATCTCGCCGTCGAGCACCGCGTACCACATCGCGGTCAGGTGGGGCTGGCCGTCGGGCCCGATGGTGGCCAGCGTCCCGGTGCGGTGGGTGGTGACGAAGTCGGCGACCTCGGCCTCGGTCATGACGATCTGCGCGCGCTGCTTGGTTCCCATGCCAGCAGTCTGGCAGGTGGGCGGGCAACGGCTCGCGCCGCTGTCTACAGCCGGGCGGTGAGCGCATCGGCGGCCGCGAGCAGGTCGGCGGCCCAGCGCGCCCCGGGGCGTCGCCCCATCCGGTCGATCGGACCCGACACCGAGATGGCCGCCACCACCGTGCCGCGCTGATCACGCACCGGCGCCGAGACGCTGGCCACGCCCGGCTCGCGCTCGGCGACGCTCTGCGCCCAGCCCCGGCGGCGCACCTCCGAGAGGGCGCGGCTGGTGAACTTGGCCTGCGCCAGCACTTCCTGCTGGAGCGCCGGATCGGCGTAAGCCAGCAGGACCTTGGCGCCGGAACCGGCCGTCATCGGCAGCAGAGTGCCGACGGGAACAGTGTCACGCAGCCCCGCAGGGGGTTCCAACGCCGCGACGCAGACCCGTGCGGAGCCCTCGCGGCGATACAGCTGTGTGCTCTCGCCGGTGAGCTCGCGCAGCCGTGGCAGCACCGTCGCGCCGGCTGCCCGCAGCGGATCGTCGGCGCGGGCCGCCAGTTCGCTGACCGCGGGACCGATCTGCCACCGTCCGTCTTCGTCGCGGCCCAGCAGCCGGTGGACCTCCAGCCCGGCGGCCAGTCGGTGTGCGGTCGCACGGGGCAGGCCGGTGCGATCGCACAGTTCGGCCAGCCCGCACGGCGATTCAGCGACCGTGTGGAGAACCGCCAGGGCTTTGTCCAGAACGCCGATGCCGCTATGCTGTCCCATATACAGATACTAGCGTCTCAGAATGTGAGACCGTTCAGATTTGGGGATGGCAGCAATGTCCAAGGCGCAGCAGCCTCGCACCCTGGCCGAAAAGGTCTGGGCCGACCACGTCGTGGTCTCCGGCGGCGGGACCGAACCCGACCTGATTTATATCGATCTGCACCTCGTCCACGAGGTCACCAGCCCGCAGGCCTTCGAGGGCCTGCGCCTGGCCGGCCGTGGAGTGCGGCGCCCGGACCTGACCATCGCCACCGAGGACCACAACGTCCCGACGGTCGACATCGACAAGCCGATCGCCGACCCGGTATCGCGCACCCAGGTCGAGACACTGCGGCACAACTGCGCCGAGTTCGGCATCCGGCTGCACCCGATGGGCGACATCGAACAGGGGATCGTGCACATCATCGGGCCGCAACTGGGCCTCACCCAACCGGGCACCACCGTGGTCTGCGGCGACAGTCACACCTCCACCCACGGCGCATTCGGTGCGCTGGCGATGGGCATCGGGACCTCGGAGGTCGAGCACGTGCTGGCCACCCAGACGTTGCCGCTGCGGCCGTTCAAGACGATGGCGGTCACCGTAGAAGGGCAGCTGGCCGAGGGGGTGACGGCCAAGGACGTCATCTTGGCGGTGATCGCTCAGATCGGAACCGGAGGCGGCCAGGGCTACGTCATCGAGTACCGGGGCGACGCCATCGAGGCGATGTCGATGGAGGCGCGGATGACGATCTGCAACATGAGCATTGAGGCGGGCGCCAGGGCGGGCATGGTCGCTCCCGATGCGACCACCTACGAGTATCTGCGAGGTCGGTCGCATGCGCCGGTCGGCTCGGACTGGGATGCCGCCGTGGCCTACTGGGACAGCCTGCGCACCGATCCCGGTGCGGCGTTCGACGCCGAGGTCTATCTGGACGCGGCTGCACTGACGCCGTTCGTCACCTGGGGAACCAATCCCGGCCAGGGCGTGCCGCTGGGAGCGGCGGTACCCGATCCGGAGGCCATCAGCGACGAGGCTCAGCGGCGGGCCGCGGAGAAGGCGTTGGCCTACATGGACCTTCGCCCGGGCACTCCGATGCGTGACATCTCGGTCGACACGGTGTTCGTCGGGTCGTGCACCAACGGACGCATCGAGGATCTGCGCGCGGTGGCCGACGTGCTGCGCGGACGGCGGGTCTCCGAGAACGTGCGGATGCTCGTCGTGCCGGGGTCGATGCGGGTGCGCAACCAGGCCGAAGCCGAAGGCCTCGCCGAGGTTTTCACCGCCGCCGGCGCCGAATGGCGTCAACCCGGGTGCTCGATGTGTCTGGGGATGAACCCCGATCAGCTCGAGCCGGGCCAGCGGTGTGCGTCGACCTCCAACCGCAATTTCGAGGGCCGGCAGGGCAAGGGCGGGCGTACCCACCTGGTCTCTCCGGTCGTCGCTGCCGCCACCGCGGTCCGCGGGACGCTGTCGGCCCCCGCCGACTTGAACTGACCGCCAGGGTATTTAAAGGAGTTTAGTCATGGAAGCTTTCCGCACCCATACCGGAATCGGAGTCCCGCTGCGGCGGTCCAATGTCGACACCGACCAGATCATTCCCGCGGTCTATTTGAAGCGCATCACCCGGACGGGATTCGAGGACGGCCTGTTCGCCACCTGGCGCACCGACCCGTCGTTCGTCTTGAATCTCAAGCCGTTCGACCAAGGTTCGGTGCTGGTGGCGGGGCCGGACTTCGGCACCGGTTCATCGCGGGAGCACGCGGTGTGGGCGCTGCTCGACTACGGCTTCCGGGTGGTGATCTCCTCACGCTTCGCCGACATCTTCCGCGGCAACGCCGGCAAGTCGGGGTTGCTGGCGGCCCAGGTGGCTCAGGACGACGTGGAACTGCTCTGGAAACTCATCGAGGAGAGCCCGGGGCTGGAAATCACTGTCAATCTTCAAGATCGGAATATCACCGCCGGAACGGCGGTGGTGGCGTTCACGATTGATGACTACACCGCCTGGCGGCTGTCCGAGGGGCTTGACGATATAGGCCTTACGCTGCGGAAACTCGATGAAATCGATTCCTTCGAAGCGGACCGTCCGAGCTGGAAACCGCGCACTCTGCCCGCTTCCTGACGGCTCATCCGGAGACGAATTCTGGCGGATTGACCGCCGCTCGTCAGCACCCAAGGGCGGTAACCGGATTGCGGAATTCGCCGATAATCTCATCTGAAATTGCGCGTGGCTCTTGGATATCAGTGGTATCAGGGTTTACCGTGTGCTCTAGTCGGCTCAAGTAGGGCCACTGGTCTCGGAGGGATTGGATGAATAAAGCAGAGCTCATCGAGGTGCTCACAAAGGAATTGGACACCGACCGTAGGTCGGCGACCGAAGCCGTGGAGCATTTCGTCAATGCCATTGTGCGCGCCGTCCACAAGGGTGAGAGCGTCACCATCACCGGGTTCGGCGTGTTCGAGCGCCGTCGTCGCGCCGCGCGCGTGGCCCGCAATCCCCGCACCGGTGAAACGGTCAAGGTGAAGCCGACATCTGTCCCCGCATTCCGTCCGGGCGCGCAGTTCAAGGCGATTGTTTCTGGCGCGCAGCGCGTCCCGTCCGAAGGACTCGCGGTCAAACGCGGTGCCGGCGCCGGGGGCACGGCGGCCAAGAAGGCGGCGAAGAAGTCGCCTGCCAAGAAGGCCACCAAGGCCGCCGCCAAGAAGACGGCGGCCAAGGCTCCGGCCCGCAAGGCCGCAGTCAAGAAGGCTCCGGCCAAGAAGGTGACCGCCAAGAAGACGGCGGCCAAGAAGGTGACCGCCAAGAAGACGGCGGCCAAGAAGGCTCCGGCCAAGAAGGTGACCGCCAAGAAGACGGCGGCCAAGAAGGCTCCGGCCAAGAAGGTCACCGCCAAGAAGGCTCCGGCCAAGAAGGTGACCGCCAAGAAGACGGCGGCCAAGAAGGCTCCGGCCAAGAAGGCCACCAAGGCCACCGCACGAAAAGGCCGTAAGTAACCACGAATAGCCGAGCGCCGCGGGGTCAGCCCCGCGGCGCTCGGTTGTTCACACCAGGAGTTGTGTCGCCAGCGGACTGCCCATGTGGTCCGCGGCGATCAGTCGGCCGGCCGACAGCGACAGCACCCAGGTGCTGCCCTTGCGGTTGCGGGACTTGTCCGGACTCACGCCGTCGCGGGCACACCACCATGCGATCAGGTCCGGAATCACCTTGCCCTGTGTACAGATAACCGGTGTGCCGCCCAGTCGGGCGATCTCCAGTACCCTGCGGCGCGCTTTCTTCACCGCGTGGGAGTAGGCCTCTTCGGTCAGCGTCGGCTCGTTGTGCACGACCACGCCGAGTTCGGCGGCCAACGGTTCGACGGTCTGATGACAGCGCACCCGATCGGCTGCGTACACGTCGGTGGCGCCGAAGGCCAACAGCTGACCGGTGAGCGCCTCAGCCTGTGCGCGGCCCTTCTTGTCCAGCGGCCGCAGGGTGTCATCGCCGGAGAACCGGGACCGGCGCCCGGCGGTGCCGTGCCGCACGATCAACACCGTCTGGGTGTCGGCGGGAGCCTTGGTGAACCGCCGCAATACCTTCCGGTCGTAGGGGTAATGCAGTTCTTTCATCGCGGCCGCAACCGGTAGCCAGACCAGATCGTCGACCTCGTGGTTGGGCACGAAGTCACCGCCCAGTGCCCGCGCGCTCCAATACCGCACTTTTTTCACGCCCTGGGCGACCGGGTAGCTGACCGAGCCCAGTCGACGACCCAGGTGGGCACGCTGGCCGGTCTCCTCGAGAATCTCCCGTACCGCCGTCACCGGTTCGGTCTCCCCGGGATCGACTTTGCCTTTGGGCAGTGACCAGTCGTCGTAGCGGGGTCGGTGGATCAGCGCCACCTCGACGGCCTTACGCCGCTTCCGCCAGAGCACCGCACCGGCCGCGTAGACGGTTCTCTCCGCCGGCACGGAGCCGTTCGACGAGGTCTTTGTGGGCACCTTCACTCCTGCAGGTCAATTCGGGCCTCTTGGATGGCAGTTGCCGGCCGTCGGGTGAGGTATCAGGGATTGCGGTGTCGCTCCATCAACGACACCTGGTGGTCACGCACCGTCGCACCGTCCTGCGGTGCCGCGATCCACTGGCGGTCCGGCCGGAGTTCCCAGCAGCGGGTGGCCGGGTCCATCGCGGAGTCGAAGACGTCGTTCAGCTGCGCGCACAGTCGCGGATCCTTCACCTGCACCATCACCTCGACCCGACGGTCCAGGTTGCGGTGCATCATGTCGGCGCTGCCGATCCAGAATTCGTCGATGGCGCGGCATTCGATGATGCGGGAATGCTCCAGGAAACGGCCGAGAATCGATCGAACGACGATGTTTTCGGAGAATCCTTCTACTCCGGGCCGCAGTGCGCAGATCCCGCGCACCACCAGCTCGACCTGCACACCGGCGCGCGAGGCATGGTAGAGCGCATCGATCACCTGTTCATCGACCAGTGAGTTGAGCTTGAGCCGGATCCGGCCCCCTCCGCCGCTGTCGCGATGCGCGGCGATCTCGCGTTCGATGCGTTCGATGATCCCGGCCCGCACGCCGTGCGGGGCCACCAAGAGATTGCGGTAGGCGACTTTCCGCGAATAGCCGGTCAGTGAGTTGAACAAGTCGGTGACGTCGGCGCCGATGTCCGGGTCGGCGGTCAGCAGCCCGACGTCCTCGTAGAGGCGCGCGGTCTTGCTGTTGTAGTTGCCGGTGCCGATATGGCAGTAACGCCGGATCGCTGAGCCCTCACGACGCACCACCAGCGCGACCTTGCAGTGCGTCTTCAGTCCGATCAGCCCGTACACCACGTGCACGCCGGCCTGTTCCAACTTGCGCGCCCACTTGATGTTGGCCTGCTCGTCGAATCGCGCCTTGATCTCCACCAGAGCCACCACCTGTTTCCCGGCCTCGGCGGCGTCGATCAACGCGGTGACGATCGGTGAATCGCCGGAGGTGCGATACAGCGTCTGCTTGATCGCCAGCACCCCCGGGTCGGCGGCGGCCTGTTCGAGGAATCGCTGCACGCTGGTGGCGAACGAGTCATAGGGATGGTGCACCAGGACATCGCCCTCCCGCAGGGTGGCGAAAATGCTTTTGGGGGTTTCCCGTTCGGCGAATGCCGGGTGCGTGGCCGGCACGAAGGTGCGGTCCTTGAGGTCCGGACGGTCCTGGCGATACACCTGCCACAACGCCGACAGATCCAGCAGTCCGGGCACCTCGATGACGTCGCCGGGGTGTACGTCGAGCTCTCGCAGCAGCAGCTCCAACATGTTCTCGGTCATGTCGTCGGCGACCTCGAGGCGCACCGGCGACCCGAACCGCCGTCGTGCCAACTCCCGTTCCAACGCCTGGAGCAGGTCCTCGTCGCGGTCCTCCTCGACTTCGAAATCGGCGTTGCGGGTGATGCGGAAAGCGTGGTGCTCGACGATCTCCATGCCCGGGAACAGCGCCGGCAGGAACGCCGCGATCAATTCCTCCATCGGCAGGAAGCGGATCTCGCCGTGTCCTTCACCGCCGCTGGCGCCGGCATCGAGTTCGACGAAACGGTCCACGTTGTCGGGAACCTTGACCCGCGCGAAGTGATTTCCGCCGTCCTCGGGGCGCTTGACCGTCACCGCCAGGTTCAGGCTGAGCCCGCTGACGAACGGGAACGGGTGTGCCGGGTCGACTGCCAACGGCGTCAGGACCGGGAACACCTGTTCCTGGAAGTACTCCGACAGCTGGTCGCGTTCGCCCGGTTGCAGGTCGGTCCAGTTGACGATATGGATGCCTTCGTCGGCGAGGGCCGGCCGCACCGATTCCAGGAACACCCGCGCGTGGCGGGTGGCGATCTGCTGGGTCTGTTCGCCGATCCGGCGCAGTTGCTCGCGTGGCGTCAGACCGTCGGCCGAGCGCACCGATAGGCCCATCTCGTCGCGGCGTTTGAGCCCGGCGACCCGGACCATGTAGAACTCATCGAGATTGGAGGCGAAGATCGCCAGAAATTTGGCCCGCTCCAGCAACGGCAGCGAGGTGTCGGCGGCCAGTGCCAGCACCCGTGCGTTGAAGTCCAGCCAGCTCAGCTCCCGATTCAGGTAGCGGTGTGCGGGCAGTTCGTCGCTGTCCTCGGTCGGTGGAATCGCGGTGGCGGCCGGTGGAGCGGTCGGGGTGCCGTCATTCGGGCGCCAGTCCGTTTCGTCGCCGCGCGGTTCGGTGAGTTGGCCGACCTCGATTTCATCCACCCCGAAATCATTACTCATCAACGGGTGGTGCTGCCACCGGACTTGGATTGTGCGAGCGCGCGCGTCGTCGCGGGGCCGACCCCGAGACGCCGCGCCACGGCGAGATCCTCGGGGGTGTCGATGTCGCAGCGCAGGCCCGGCCAGGCTCCGGTCAGCTCTAATGCGCCGGACTGGCGATGCCGCGTCGACGAATCCCGGCCGAACCGAGGGTCCAGGGCGCTGCCGAACGCGAACAGCGCCGCGGTGCCCATCCCGTGTCGATCGGCGACGAAGCTGCGCTGGTGGGCACGGGCTGCGGCGATTGCCTCGTCGAGCTCGTAGGGCTGCAATGCCGGCAAATCGCCCTGCAACACAACGATATTGCGCACCGATCCGGCCACCGCGCGTTCGGCGGCGGCGAGTGCGTTGTTGAGCGGGTCATCGTGACCGTCCGGGGTCGGATCCTCCAGCACCTCGGCGCCCAGGTCGGTTGCGGCCGCGGCGGCGGCCTCGTCGGGGGTGACCACGGTGATGTGCTCCAGGCCCCCGGCGGCCGACGCCGCGGTGATGGTGTCGATCAACATGGCCAGCACCACGGCTTCCCGCAGCGGCGCCGGAAACGCCGGCGCCAGCCTGGTCTTGGCCACGCTGAGCCGCTTGACGGCGATGATCAGGCCGATACCGGATTCCTCGGCCACGGAGTTCACAACCGACATCCTGCCAGCGTCGGGTTCGGCGACCGGCGCGTCGTACCCATTAGGTTGAAGGCGGAGATCCGCTTAAGGGAGGTGTTGTGAGGTGGTCGGGACCGAGGGCACTGTCACGGTGATGGGAGCAGGGGCGTGGGGCACCGCCCTGGCCAAGGTGCTCGCCGACGCCGGTAGCCAGGTCAGGCTGTGGGCGCGCCGAGCCGACATCGCCGCGCAGATCAACGAGACGCGCCGCAACCCCGACTATCTGCCGGGTTTCGCCGTGCCGGAAGCGGTGCGCGCCACGACCGACCCGGCAGAGGCGCTGGACGGGCTGACCACGGTGGTGCTCGCCGTGCCGGCGCAGACCATGCGTGCCAACCTCGAGGTGTGGACGCCGCACGTGGCCGACGGCGCCACCCTGGTCAGCGTCGCCAAAGGCATCGAACTGGGCACCCTGATGCGGATGAGCCAGGTGGTCGCGTCGGTGACCGGCGTCGACCCCGGACAGGTCGCCGTGGTGTCGGGCCCGAACCTGGCGGCGGAGATCGCCGCCGAACAGCCCGCCGCAACGGTGGTCGCCTGCACCGACTCCGGGCGTGCGGTGGCGCTGCAGCGAATGCTCAGCACCGGTTACTTCCGCCCGTACACCAACGCCGACATTATCGGCACCGAGATCGGCGGCGCCTGCAAGAACGTCATCGCCCTGGCCTGCGGGATGGCGGCAGGGATGGGCCTGGGCGAGAACACCGCGGCGACGATCATCACCCGGGGTCTGGCCGAAATCATCCGCCTGGGCGTCGCGCTGGGCGCCAAGGGCGCCACGCTGGCCGGTCTGGCCGGGGTGGGCGATCTGGTGGCCACCTGCACGTCGCCGCAATCGCGCAACCGGTCGTTCGGCGAGCGGCTCGGCCGGGGTGAGGTGATGCTGCCGGTGCCGGGGTCGACGGGGCTGCCGAGCACCACCGACGGTCACGTCGTCGAAGGGGTGACGTCCTGCCAGTCGGTATTGGCGCTGGCGTCGAGCTATGACGTGGAGATGCCACTGACCGACGCCGTGCACCGGGTCTGCCACAAGGGCTCATCGGTCACCGAGGCGGTCGCCCTGCTGCTGGGACGCAGCACCAAACCGGAGTGAGGAGCCACGGCCGGTAGCCTCTGGCGTGTGAATTCCCACGAACGCACCCGGGTGGCCGTCGTGTTCGGCGGCCGCAGCAGCGAGCACGCGATCTCCTGCGTGTCGGCGGGCAGCATCCTGCGCAACCTGGATCCGCGCCGTTTCGAGGTCATCGCGGTGGGAATCACTCCGGAGGGTTCGTGGGTGCTCACCGACGGTGACCCGGACGCGCTCGCGATCAGCGGCCGGCAGCTGCCCGCGGTGAGCAAGGCCTCGGGCGCCGAACTGACGCTGCCCGTCGACCCGCAGCGAGCCGGCCAACTGGTCGCTTTGTCTGCCGGGGCGCCCAGCGAGCTGCTGGGATCGGTCGACGTGGTCTTCCCGGTGCTGCACGGCCCCTACGGCGAGGACGGCACCGTGCAGGGCCTGCTGGAGCTGGCCGGGCTGCCCTACGTGGGGGCTGGGGTGCTGGCCAGCGCCGCCGGTATGGACAAGGAGTTCACCAAGAAGCTGCTGGCGGCCGAGGGCCTGCCGATCGGCCCGTACGCGGTATTGCGGGCCACACAGCCGACGCTGTCGCTCGACGACCGGGAGCGGTTGGGGTTGCCGGTGTTCGTCAAACCTGCGCGCGGCGGGTCGTCCATCGGGGTCAGCCGGGTGACGTCTTACGACGCGCTGCCCGCCGCGATCGCCGAGGCACGCCGGCACGACCCGAAGGTCATCATCGAGGCCGCCATCGCCGGCCGTGAGCTCGAGTGCGGGGTACTCGAATTCCCGGACGGCACGGTGGCCGCGAGCACGGTCGGGGAGATCCGGGTGGCCGGGGTGCGCGAGGCCGACGACTCCTTCTACGACTTCGCCACCAAGTACCTCGATGACTCCGTCGCCGAGCTCGACGTGCCCGCCAAAATCGACGACGACGTCGCGGATACGGTGCGGCAGTTGGCGATTCGCGCGTTCAGTGCGCTGGACTGCCAGGGCCTGGCGCGGGTGGACTTCTTCCACACCGAGGACGGTCCGTTGATCAACGAGATCAACACCATGCCCGGATTCACCACCATCTCGATGTACCCGCGGATGTGGGCGGCCAGCGGTGTCGACTACCCGACGCTGCTGGCGACGATGGTCGACACCGCACTGGCCCGCGGAGTGGGCTTGCGCTGAGCGGTGGTAGCCATTCCTCGGCGCAGTCAGGCGGGCGGGCCCGGCCTGATCGGCACCGCGCCGAGAGTGTCATCGATCAGATCGGACAGCTCCTGAATCGGCGTCGGCCCGGATCCCGGGGGCAGCGTCAGCGCCAGGTAGACCGGCCGGTCGACGGCATACCAGGTGGCTCGCTCTCCCTCGCGGACCTCGAACCACTGCACACGATCGACCACCTGGATGGGCGAACCCACCACGAAGTCGGCCGGCCGATGCAGCCCGCAGCGCAACACCACCGAACCGTCGGGGCCGGCCGTCCAGGCCGCCACACCGTCGGGCGCCGGAGCCGCGATCTCAGCGCGCCGATAGTCGCCCAGCTGCTGCGGCAGCGCGTCCAGCACGGCAGCGCAGTCGGTGCCGGCGGCCTCCGGGGCGGGCACCGTCGCGACCCGCAGCGGTTCGTCCGGTGGCCTGCTCGGCTGGCGCACCGCGGCGACCGCCAGCGCGGCGCCCACCGCGGCGACGGCGACCACCAGCGCGGCGATCAGCGCGATGCGCGGCGGCCCGTCGGCGTCGTTCCCCGGATTGATCAAGCCCCGTCTACCGTTCTGTTCGCATCTACACTCCAGGCTGTGCGCGGTAATGAGCCCACGCTGGGTCAGCTTGGAGAGTTTCCCATGATCGACCGGCTGGTGGCCGGTCGCCGTCAGCCCAGCACTACCGAGCTGGGGCCCGGTGACGACGCGGCGGTGGTGCGTTGCGTCGACGGCCGGGCCGTGGTGTCCACCGACATGCTGGTGGAAGGCCGGCATTTCCGGCTGGATTGGTCGGCTCCGCACGACGTCGGGCGCAAGGCGATCGCACAGAACGCAGCCGACATCGAGGCGATGGGCGCCCGCCCCACCGCCTTCGTCGTGGGCTTCGGCGCCCCGGCGCAGACTCGGGCCGCTGACGCCACCGCTCTGGCCGACGGCATGTGGAATGAAGCCGAGCGGTTCGGCGCGGGCGTGATCGGCGGCGATCTGGTGCAGGCCGATTCCTGGGTGGTGTCGGTGACGGTGCTCGGCGATCTGGCCGGCCGGACGCCGGTGCTGCGGTCCGGGGCGCGGCCCGGGGCGGTTCTGGCGGTGGCCGGCGAGCTGGGTCGCTCGGCGGCGGGCTATCGGCTGTGGGACGACGACGTGGCCGGTGCGGGGATCTTCGATGAGCTGCGACGACGGCACCTGGTCCCAGAGCCGCCCTATGGGCAGGGCGTGGCGGCCGCCGACGCCGGGGCGCAGGCAATGACCGACGTCTCCGACGGCCTGATCGCCGATCTGGGACACCTGGCCGCCGCGTCGCAGGTGACGATCGAGGTGTCCACCGTGGCGCTGGCGGCCGATCATCAGGCGCTGGCCCCGGCCGCCGCCGCAGTCGGCGCCGACGCCTGGTCATGGGTGCTGGGCGGGGGAGAGGACCACGCGCTGGTCGCCACGTTTCCCGGTCCGGTGCCGGCCGGCTGGCGGGTCATCGGACGTGTGCTCGACGGGCCGGGCCGGGTGCTGGTGGACGGGTCGCCGTGGGGCGGGGACGCGGGCTGGCAGTCCTACGGTTCGGGTGCCCAGATACGTTGAGACACCATGAGCGCGCGTCCACTTCCTGAACTCGTCGAGAGCGGTTGGGCCACCGCGCTGGCGCCGGTGACCGACCAGGTCGCCACCATGGGGCAGTTCCTGCGGGAGGAGACGGCGGCCGGGCGTCATTCTCTGCCTGCCGGGCAGAACGTACTGCGCGCCTTCAGCTTTCCGTTCGACGCCGTGCGGGTCTTGATCGTCGGGCAGGACCCGTACCCGACTCCCGGGCACGCGGTGGGGCTCAGCTTCT
The DNA here is from genome assembly GCF_055419425.1 of Mycobacterium sp. IDUB_21. Classification (NCBI taxonomy): domain Bacteria; kingdom Bacillati; phylum Actinomycetota; class Actinomycetes; order Mycobacteriales; family Mycobacteriaceae; genus Mycobacterium; species Mycobacterium sp. IDUB_21. The sequence continues at coordinate 51,773 of NZ_JBVAXQ010000008.1, forward strand.
CGGTGGCGCCGGAGGTACGGCCGTTGCCGCGCAGCCTGGCGAACATCTTCACCGAGTACACCGCCGACCTCGGCTATCCCCAGCCGTCCAACGGTGATCTGTCCGCGTGGGCGCAGCGCGGCGTGCTGCTGCTCAACAGGGTGCTCACCGTGCGGCCGGGCACTCCGGCGTCGCACCGCGGCAAGGGCTGGGAGGCGGTCACCGAGTGCGCGATCCGCGCGCTGGTGGCCCGCAGTCAGCCGATGGTGGCGATCTTGTGGGGCCGCGACGCGGGGACACTCAAACCGATGCTGTCCGACAGGTGTGTGGCTATCGAGTCACCGCACCCGTCGCCGCTGTCGGCGTCGCGCGGGTTCTTCGGATCCCGGCCCTTCAGCCGGGCCAACGAGTTGCTGGTGCAACTGGGAGCCGAGCCGATCGATTGGCGGCTGGAGTAGCGCCGAGCACGCGAGCGTGCGCAGAAACGGGACCTCGCTCGGTGTGGCGGTGGGGGACGCGCACACTCGCGGAGCAAGCGGACCTAGCCGCGGGTGACCTTGCCGGCCTTGATGCACGACGTGCAGGCGTTGAGGCGCTGCTTGTTACCGCCGGGACGGGCGGCGTGCACGACCTGGATGTTCGGGTCCCACCGACGGCTGGTCCGACGGTGCGAGTGGGACACCGACTTGCCGAAGCCGGGGCCCTTTCCGCAGATATCGCACACGGCAGCCATATGTGACACTCCTCAAAACGTCTGCTTGAGGGCCAACAACCTCAGCGAGGGTGACCCGACAACCTGATCAGGATACCCGCCGGGCCAGACAACCACAAAACGCCGCCGGTTCCCTTCCGCGCGCTGCGCCACACCGCCAGATTCATACGCCTGTTCCTACAGCACACCACCGACAACTACCGACCACTCAACCTGCAACAACTGGCAACCCCACCCCGGTTGTCGACGCGGTGTGAGCTGTGATGTCGCGCGCAGTGATTAGGCTTGCAGCCACCGGAGGTGCGGCAGGAAGGTGCGTGGAGGTGGGCAACCCCGATCGTCGGCTGGATGCGGCCACCTTGCGGGACTGGGCGCACACCGCTGTCGGCGATCTGATCACCCACACCGACGAGATCAACCAGCTCAACGTCTTCCCGGTCGCCGATTCCGACACCGGCACCAACATGCTGTTCACCATGCGCTCGGCGCTGGCCGAGGCCAACACCGAGGCCGCCTCCGGTGAGGTGGCCCGGGTCGCGGCTGCGCTGTCGTCCGGCGCGTTGCACGGGGCGCGCGGCAATTCCGGGGTGATCTTGTCGCAGATCTTGCGCGGCCTGGCCGATGTGACCGCCGCCGACGGCGCCGGAACGGCCGGCGCCGTCGATGCCGCGCTGCTGGGCGCCGGCCTGCGGCATGGCGTCGAGTTGGTGGTCACCTCGATGGGCGGTCGCGAGGTGCCGGGCACCATCGTGTCGGTGCTGCAGGCTGCGGCCGCGGCTGTCGAGCGGTGCGTGGCCCGGGGGGCAGAGCTGGGCATGGCGGTCGCCGCCGCCACGGATGCCGCAGCCGACGCGCTGGAGAAGACCACCGAGCAACTCGACGTGCTCGCGCAGGCCGGTGTGGTCGACGCCGGCGGCCGCGGTCTGCTGGTGTTGCTCGACGCGCTGCGCTCAACGATCACCGGGCAGGCGCCTGTTCGGGCCGTTTACCAGCCGTCCCCGCGGCCGCGTCTGCCAGAAGCCGTCACCGAGCAACCCGCGCCGCAATTCGAGGTGATGTACCTGCTCGGCGAGTGCGCCCCCGAAGACATCGAGGCCTTGCGTGAACGACTGACACACCTCGGCGAATCGGTGGCGATCGCGACGTCGGGGGTGGTCGGCGGCTATTCGGTGCACGTGCACACCGACGACGCCGGCGCCGCCGTCGAGGCGGGCCTGGTGTTCGGCCGGCCGAGGCGCATCCAGATCTCGGCGCTGGCCGGAGCCACCGGCCTGCCGCCGGGCAGTTGGGCCCGGGAACGCGCGGTACTGGCCGTGGTCGACGGCGAGGGTGCGCAGGCGTTGTTCGACTCCGAGGGCGCCTGCGTGCTGCGGCCCGACCCGCACAGCGCCGACCCGGCCATGATGGTCACCGCCCAGCAACTGCTGCGGGCGGTGGTCGACACCGGCGCTGCGCAGGTGATGCTGCTGCCCAATGGCTATGTCGCTGCCGAGGAACTGGTGGCCGGGTGCACGGCGGCCATCGGCTGGGGTATCGAAGTGGTCCCGGTCCCGACCGGGTCGATGGTGCAGGGGTTGTCGGCGCTGGCGGTACACGATCCGGGCCGGCCGGTGGTCGACGACGGCTACACCATGGCGCGGGTTGCGGGCACCACCCGCCACGGTTCGGTGCGGGTTGCCACCGAGCAGGCACTGACCTGGGCCGGCGCCTGCCGGCCCGGCGACGGGCTGGGCATCGTCGGGGACGAGGTGCTGATCGTGGCCGGTGATGTCGGCGCGGCGGCGATCGGCCTGATCGACCTGCTGCTGGTGGCCGGCGGTGAGCTGGTCACGGTGCTGGTGGGGGCCGGCCACGACGGCTTCGACGTCGATGTGGTCGATGTGCTGGCCAAGCACGTGCACGATCGGCACCCGGGAATCGAATTGGCGACCTATTGCACCGGGCATCGGGGTGACGCGCTGCTGATCGGGGTCGAGTAGCGATGGTCACGTTGGCTGACCGGCTGGATTTCATCGTCGGCTCCGATGCCGCGGGAAAGCTCGACGATGCGTTCGGTATCCGCACCGTCGGTGACCTGCTCGGGCACTACCCGCGCAGCTACGTCGAGGGCACCGGGGTGCGCGGTGCGGCGGACAGCCGCCCCGCCGAAGGGGACCACATCACCATCGTCGACACCATCGGCTCTGCGGTGCTCAAGGACATGCAGCGCCGCAGCGGCAAGTATCTCGTCGTCACTGTCGGTAGCGGCCGCAACAAGGTCGGTGCGACGTTCTTCAACCCCAAGGGTCTGCGCTGGCGGCTCACCCCCGGGACCCGGGTGATGCTGTCCGGGGAGGTCAAGCTGTACCGAGGCGCGATTCAACTCACCCATCCGGACTTCCTGGTGCTCAAGGAGGCCGACGGTGCAGCGCAGGAACGCAACTTCGGCAGCAGTTCACTGCGCAACATCGCCGAGGCATCTCAAAAGGTCAGCGGGCAGATCGATCAGTCGGACTTCGAGCGCAGCTGCTACCCGATCTATCCCGCCACCGCGAAACTGCAGAGCTGGGACATCTTCGCCTGCGTCCGACAGGTTCTCGCGGTGCTCGATCCGGTTCCCGACCCGCTGCCGGCTGTGGTCCGCACCGAACGGGGTCTGCTCGGCGAGGACGAAGCGTTGCGGGCGATCCATCTGTCGGAGAACGCCGCCGAACGGGACCGCGCCCGCGATCGGCTGGCCGCCGACGAAGCCTTCGGCCTGCAGTGGGCGTTGGCGATGCGCCGGCACGGTGAACTGTCCGAATCCGGCCCACCCGCTCCGCGCCGCGAAAACGGAATGGCCGCAGCACTACTGCAGCGACTGCCCTTCGAGCTGACAGGCGGACAATGCGAGGTGCTTGGCGTGTTCGAAGCCGAGCTGGCCGCCAGCCGTCCGATGAACCGGCTGCTGCAGGGTGAGGTCGGCTCGGGCAAGACGATCTTGGCGCTGCTGGCGATGCTGCAGCTGGTCGATGCCGGATATCAGTGCGCGCTGTTGGCGCCCACCGAAGTCCTTGCGGCCCAACATGTCCGATCCATTCGCGATATGCTCGGACCGCTGGCGCTGGCCGGTCAGCTGGGTGGGGCGGATGACGCCACCGCGGTGGTGCTGCTTACCGGTTCGATGTCGGCGGCCGCCAAGAAGCAGGCCCGTGCCGAGATCGCCGCCGGTCGGGCCGGCATCGTCGTCGGCACTCACGCCCTGCTGGTCGACGCGGTTGAATTTCACAATCTCGGCCTGGTCGTGGTCGACGAACAGCACCGGTTCGGCGTCGAACAGCGAGATCGGTTGCGCGCCAAAGCCCCGGCGGGCATCACACCGCACCTGCTGGTGATGACCGCCACCCCGATTCCGCGTACGGTGGCGCTCACCGTCTACGGGGATCTGGAGACCTCCACACTGCGGGAGCTGCCCCGCGGCCGCCGGCCGATCGTCAGCTCGGTGATCTTCGAAAAGGAGAAGCCGGCCTGGCTGGACCGGGCCTGGTTGCGGATCCGCGAGGAGGTGGCCGCCGGGCGGCAGGTCTACGTGGTGGCACCCCGCATCGACGAGTCCGACGAGGACAGCAAGCCCGGCTCGGCCGAGGCGCCCCCCCGAACCTCGGCCACCGCGGTGGGACTGTTCGATCGGCTGCGGTCCGGGCCACTGTCGGGGCTGCGGCTGGGCTTGATGCACGGGCGGCTCACCGGGGACGAGAAGGACGCGGTGATGGCGGCGTTCCGCAGTGGTGCGGTCGACGTGTTGGTCTGCACCACGGTCATCGAGGTCGGCGTCGACGTGCCCAACGCCACCGTGATGCTGATCGCCGACGCCGACTGGTTCGGCATCAGCCAGCTGCACCAGCTGCGCGGCCGGATCGGCCGCGGTGAGCACGCCAGCCTCTGCCTGTTGGTGACCTCGAGCGACCCGAGATCCAGGGCCGGCAAACGTTTGGATGCGGTGGCCGGCACGCTGGATGGGTTCGCGCTGGCCGACCTGGACCTGCGGGAGCGCGGCGAGGGAGATGTGTTGGGCCGCAACCAGTCCGGCTGGCGCGGCGGTCTGAAGCTGCTGTCGTTGGCCGATCACGGCGAGCTGATCGAAGCCGCCCGGGAGTTCTGCGTGCGGGCCTGGGCCGCCGACCCGTCCGATGCCGGTCTGGCGCTGCTGGCCGCAAGCTTCACCGATATCGACTACCTGGACAAGGCATGACATCCAACAGAAGAATGCTGCTGTGGCTGGCGGTGGCGGCGCTGCTGGCCGTCGTGGTCGCCGTCCAGACCGTGTCCGCGGCGAACCATCGCAGCCGTGCCCTCGCCGCGCAGGCCGGCATGCCCACCGTGGCGCCCGGCGCCGATGCACTGGCCGGAATCACGGTGGTTCCGGCCCGCACTCACCGCTACGATTACCGCCGCTCGTTGTTCGGCGACGCCTGGGACGACGACAACGACGCGCCCGGCGGCCACAACGGCTGCGACACCCGTGACGACATCCTCAACCGCGACCTCGTCGACATCACGCACGTGTCGACGAAGCGCTGCGCCGACGCGGTCGCCACCGGCACCCTGCATGACCCGTACACCAACGCCACGGTCGCCTTCACCCGCGGCGCCAAGATCGGCGAAGCCGTGCAGATCGATCACATCGTCCCGCTGGCCTACGCCTGGGACATGGGCGCCTCGGCATGGCCGTATCGCCAGCGGTTGCGCTTCGCCAACGACCCGGCCAACCTGCTCGCGGTCGCCGGGCAGGGCAACCAGGACAAGGGTGACGCCGGGCCGGGCCAGTGGATGCCGCCGAATAAATCGTTCGCCTGCCAGTACGCCGTCGCCTACATTGCCGTTCTACGCGGCTATGCGCTGCGTCTGGATCAGCCGTCGGCCGACATGTTGCGCCGGGCCGCCGCGACGTGCCCCACGGGATAGGGATGCGATGACGAACGACTACTGGGCCACCGCGCCCACCTTGCGCGGCGAACTTCTGCTGCTACGGCCGACGGTGCTCGCCGATGTGGCCGGACTGGCGCGTGCCTACGACGTCGAGTCCACCCGGTACTTCCTCTGCGGAAGCCAATCCGGCCCGCCCACCGAGCAGTCCGTGGCCGAGGCGCTGGCATCGCAGCGCCAGGTATTGACCCAGGTCGACGTGTCTACCGGCGACATCGTCGGGACGACGTCGATCTATGACATGAGCGAACTGCACCGCCGCGTGACGGTCGGCTACACCTGGCTGACATCGCGGGTACGCGGCTCGGCGGTCAACTCGGAGTCCAAACTGCTCTTGCTGGACCACTGTTTCGGCGCCCTCGGCGCGGTCCGGGTGCAATTCAATGTCGATGACCTCAACGAACGTTCCCGGAGCGCTGTGCAGGCCATCGGGGCAACGCAGGAGGGTGCGCTGCGCCGGCACGCCCGCCGTACCGACGGATCGTGGCGCACCACGATGGTCTACTCGGTGATCGACGAGGAGTGGCCGGCGGCGCGGGCCCGTTTGGTGGAGCGGATCAGCCGCCGAGCGGGCCGGGGTCAGACGCCGGTGTAGGTCAGCGGGTCCTCGCGGACGCGGGTGCCGTCGTTGAGGCCGTTCAAGGTGTCCATGTGCTCGCCGGCCAGCTCGAAGCCGAACACGTCGAGGTTGGACGCGATGCGCTCCGGCTGAGCAGAGCGCGGGATGACCACATTGCCCAGCTGCAGGCTCCACCGGATCAACACCTGCGCCGGTGTCTTGCCGTACTCGCCGGCGATCGACGTCACCGCCGGGTGGTCGAGCAGCCGACCCACCGCCAGCGGACTGTAGGCCTGCGTGACGATGTTGCGCTCGGCGTGCGCGGCCCGCAGCTCAGCCTGGTTGAGCAGCGGGTGCAGCTCGATCTGGTTGACCGCAGGTGTCTCGAACGCCAGCTCGATCACGTCGTCGAGGTGCGCCGCGGTGAAGTTGCACACCCCGATCGAGCGGGTCAGGCCCTGCTCCCTGGCCTGGATCAGCCCGCCGTAGCTGTCGACGTACATGCCCAGCGGAGGGGCCGGCCAGTGGACCAGGTACATATCGACATAGTCCAGTCCGAGTCGCTCCACGCTGGCCTCGCAGGCCTCGATGGCGGCGGTCAGCCCCTGGTCGGCGTTGGCCAGCTTGGTGGTGACGAACAGCTCGTCGCGCGGGATGCCCGACCCGGCGATCGCCCGGCCCACCGCCGCCTCGTTGCCGTAGACCTTGGCGGTGTCGATCAACCGGCAGCCCAGCTCGAGTGCGGCCGAGACCGCGCGCTCGGTTTCGGCGTCCGACAACTCGGCCACCCCGATGCCCAGAGCCGGAATCGTGTGATCGTCGTTGAGCGCGACGGAGGGGATCGCAGTGCCCGGCGTCATCTCACCTACCTGTGTAATCGAATGTGCGTGGATCGGGTCCCATTCGGACACCGTCGTCGAGCGAGGATATCGCGGCCATCTCTGCCGCGCCGAGTTCGAAGTCGAAGACGTCGAAATTGCTGACGATGCGCTCAGGGTTGACCGATTTCGGAATCACGATATTACCGAGCTGAATGTGCCACCGGATCAGCACCTGCGCCGGTGTCTTGCCGCAACGCTGTGCGACCGCGGTGACCGCCGGGTGCGCCAGCAGCGAGCCCCGCCCCAGCGGCGCCCACGCCTCGGTGGCGATACCCAGGCGGGCGTGCACCTCACGCAGTTCGGCCTGGGGAAACCGCGGGTGCAGTTCAACCTGGTTGACGACGGGCACGATGCCGGTCCCGTCGACGAGCATCTCGAGGTGTTCGCGTTCGAAGTTGCTCACCCCGACCGAGCGGATCCGGCCCTGATCCCGCAGATGGGCCAGCGCCCGGAAGGTCTCGACGAATTTGCCGCGCGCCGGAAGGGGCCAATGGATCAGGTACAGATCCAGGACGTCGAGACCGAGTCGGCCCATGCTCTTGTCGAATGCCCGCAGCGTCGACTCGTATCCCTGGTCGGCGTTCCACAGCTTGGTGACGACGTAGACATCGTCACGTGGCAGTCCGGAGGCCACCACCGCACGGCCGACCTCGCGCTCGTTGCCGTACATCGCCGCGGTGTCGATGTGGCGGTACCCGGCCGCAAGCGCGGTGCTCACCGCCTGCTCGGTGTCGGCGGGCGAAATCTGGTAAACCCCGAAACCGACGCAGGGGATCGAATTACCGTCATTGAGCGTGACCGAGCGCAAGTTACTTCGAGCAGTCATGACAGGAAGTCTGCCAGGCGGGTCCGGCCCCGGGTCGGCAGCGCGGTGGGCCGAACAGCTGCAGAGCACCGTCTTCAACGTCGGCATGAAGGTGACGCCGATGCTGCCGATCGGGGTGCAGCGGCTGATGACCGGTGGACGGTTGGTGACCATCGACGGCAATACCCTGGATCCCACGTTGCGGTTGGCGTTGGCCGGACAGCGCGCGTTGGGCATCAACGGCATCATCGTCGACGACGACGCCGCCGCTTCCCGGGCCCAGCTGCGTGACTTGACCGCCGGGCTCGGCGGCGCTGACATCCACGGCTGCGATGTACGCGATATCTCACTGCCCGGCCCGGCCGGCGAGATCGCCGCCCGGCACTACCGGCCGGTCGGTGATCCGGCAGGTGCAACCCACCCCCTGCTGGTCTTCTATCACGGCGGCGGATTCGTGGTCGGGGACTTGGACACCCACGACGCGGTATGCCGGCTCACGTGTCGCGACGCCGATATCGCGGTCCTGTCGATCGACTACCGGCTGGCCCCGGAACATCCGGCACCGGCCGCGCTCGACGACGCCTACGCGGCGTTCCGGTGGGCCCACGACCACGCCGCGGAGCTGGGTGCGGTGCCCGGGCAGGTGGCGGTGGGCGGGGACAGCGCCGGTGGCAACCTGGCCGCCGGGGTGGCGTTGCGGGCCCGCGACGACGGGGGACCGATGCCGATCCTGCAGTGGCTGCTCTACCCGGTGACCGACTCGGCCGCGGCGACCCGCTCGCGCACGCTCTACGGCAACGGCTACCTGCTCACCAAGCACGACATCGACTGGTTCACCGCCCAGTACGTGGGCCGCTCGCAGCTGGACCCGACCGACCCGCGGGTGTCGCCGTTGCGGGCTCCGGACTTATCGGGATTGCCGCCCGCGCTGGTCGCGGTCGCGGGCTTCGATCCGCTGCACGACGAAGGCGAACAGTTCGCCACGGCGCTGCGCGACGCCGGGGTGGTGGTCGACCTGCGGCGGATGCGGTCGCTGACGCACGGATTCATCAACCTGTTCGGACTGGGGGGCGGCAGCGCCACCGCGACTACCGGGTTGATCTCGGCGCTGCGCGCACACCTCAGCCGCGGCTGAGGCCCGTAGCGCACGCCGGTACGCTGAACCGCAAACCGACCACCGAACACGAGGACCAACCGACTGTGGCCAGCAAACCCAAACGCCCCGGCGCCTCCGGCTTGAGGGCCGCCGATCACAAACGCAACCTCGCCATGCAGATCGGGCTCGTCGCCATCGTGGTGGTCTTCGCGGCGGGCCTCATCGGCTACATCGTGATGTCCAACAGCCACAAGAAGGGTGCTGGGGCCGGCGAGGCGATCCGGGTGACATCGAGCAAGCTGGTCACCAAGGACGGCACTGATGAGCCCAAGGCTGTGCTGTCGTTCTACGAGGACTTCCTCTGCCCGGCCTGCGGCAACCTCGAGCGTGCGCTCGGCCCGACGGTGTCCCGGCTGATCGACAGCGGGGCCATCGCCGCCGACTACCACATGGTCGCGATCCTGGACCGGTCGCAGAACGACGACTACTCCTCGCGGGCGGGGGCGGCGGCCTACTGCGTCGCAGACGAGAGCAACGACGCGTTCCGCCGGTTCCACACCGCGCTGTACACCGAGGAACTGCAGCCCTCCGAGATCGGGACGGAGTTCCCCGACAACAAGCGCCTGATCGAGCTGGCCCGCCAAGCCGGTGCCGCCGGCAGCGTTCCGGCGTGCATCAACAGCGGCAAGTACCTCAAGATGGTGGGCGGCATGGCCCAGGCCGCCGGCATCCACGCCACCCCGACGCTGCGCATCAACGGCGAGGACTATCGCCCGTCGACCCCGGAAGCCCTGGTCGCGAAGATCCGGGAGATCGTCGGCGACCTGCCGGGTATGGACGTGCCGGCCAAGCAGTCGTGAGCATCGCGGCTCCGACGATCGAGTCACCCGCACCGCCGGTGTCGGGGGCACCGCCGTCGGCAGCTGCGGCCTGGGCGGTGCTGATCGCCGGGGTCGTCGGACTGGCCGCCTCGGTCACCCTGACCGTGGAGAAGATCCGGCTGCTCACCGATTCGGCCTATGTGCCGTCGTGCAACCTCAACCCGGTGTTGTCCTGCGGGCCGGTGATGGCCACCCCGCAGGCATCGGTGCTGGGTTTCCCCAACCCGCTGGTGGGGATCGTGGCGTTCACCGTGGTGGTGGTCAGCGGTGCGCTGGCGGTGACGAAAGTGTCTCTCCCGCATTGGTATTGGGCAGGACTGGCGGTGGGCACCCTGGCCGGCGCGGGCTTCGTGCACTGGCTGATCTTCCAGAGCCTGTACCGGATCGGCGCGCTGTGCCCCTACTGCATGGTGGTCTGGGCGGTCACGATGCTGCTGCTGGTGATCTTCACAGCCCTCGCATTCAGGCCGGATCGTGGACGCAGAATTTCGCAACTTCTGCACCACTGGCGGTGGACGTTGATTGCGTTATGGTTCATCGGGTTACTCCTGTTGATATTCCTGCGATTTCAGGACTACTGGCTGACGCTGATTTAAGGGGTGCCCTGTGATCTCCAAAGTGCTGGTCGCCAACCGCGGAGAGATCGCCATCCGCGCGTTTCGCGCCGCCTACGAGCTCGGGATCGACACGGTTGCGGTCTACGCCTACGAAGACCGCAATTCGGTGCACCGCCTCAAAGCCGACGAGTCCTACCAGATCGGCGAACCGGGACACCCGGTGCGCGGTTACCTGTCGGTGGAGGCCATCGTCGCCACCGCCAAGCGGTGCGGTGCCGACGCGGTCTACCCCGGATACGGCTTCCTCTCGGAGAACCCGCGGCTGGCGCAGGCCTGCGCGGATGCGGGCATCGCCTTCGTCGGCCCCGGCGCGGACGTGCTGGCGCTGGCCGGCAACAAGGCACATGCGGTGGCCGCGGCGCGCGAGGCCGGGCTGCCGGTGCTGGCGGCGTCGGAGCCCTCACGCTCGGTGGACGAATTGGTTGCGGCCGCAGCCGATATGTCCTTCCCGCTGTTCGTCAAGGCGGTCTCCGGCGGAGGTGGTCGCGGGATGCGCCGCGTCGCCGACATCGGCGGGCTGGCCGAGGCCGTCGAAGCGGCCAGCCGGGAAGCCGAATCGGCGTTCGGTGATGCGACGGTCTATCTCGAACAGGCGGTGATCAACCCGCGCCACATCGAGGTGCAGATCCTGGCCGACACCCACGGCAACGTCGTACACCTCTATGAGCGGGACTGCAGCGTGCAGCGCCGGCATCAGAAGGTCGTCGAGTTGGCGCCTGCGCCGAACCTGGATCCGGCACTGCGCGACAAGATCTGCGCCGACGCCGTCGCGTTCGCCCGGCACATCGGCTACAGCTGCGCGGGCACGGTGGAGTTCCTGCTCGACGAGCGTGGCGACTACGTGTTCATCGAGATGAATCCGCGGATTCAGGTGGAGCACACCGTCACCGAGGAGATCACCGATGTGGATCTGGTCTCCGCCCAGCTGCGGGTCGCCGCCGGGGAGACCCTTGAGGATTTGGGCCTGCGCCAAGACGACATCGTCCTGCACGGAGCGGCACTGCAGTGCCGGATCACCACCGAGGATCCGGCGAACGGATTCCGGCCCGACACCGGCCGGATCACCGCGTACCGCAGCCCGGGCGGCGCTGGAATCCGGCTGGACGGCGGCACCAACCTGGGCGCGGAAGTCAGCCCGCATTTCGACTCGATGCTGGTCAAATTGACCTGCCGGGGACGGGATTTTCCGACTGCGGTGAATCGGGCACGGCGGGCGATCGCCGAGTTCCGCATTCGGGGTGTGTCGACGAATATCCCGTTCCTGCAGGCTGTGCTCGACGATCCCGACTTCCGAGCCGGTCACATCACCACGTCGTTCATCGATGAACGCCCGCAACTGCTGACCTCGCACGCTTCAGCCGACCGCGGCACCAAGATCCTGACCTACCTGGCTGACGTCACCGTCAACCAGCCCCATGGTGCGCGCCCGTCTGCGGTGTACCCACGCGACAAGCTGCCCGACATCGACCTGTCGGGTGCGCCGCCGCCGGGCTCCAAACAGCGGCTGATGGAGCTCGGGCCGGAGGGTTTCGCCCGCTGGTTAAGGGCGTCGGCGGCTGTTGGGGTTACTGAGACGACGTTCCGGGATGCGCACCAATCGCTGCTGGCCACCCGGTTACGCACCAAAGGTCTGCTGAACGTGGCGCCGTACGTTGCCCGCACCACCCCGCAGTTGCTGTCGATGGAGTGCTGGGGCGGGGCGACTTACGATGTGGCGCTGCGCTTTTTGAAGGAGGACCCGTGGGAGCGCCTCGCTGTGCTGCGCGAGTCGATGCCCAACATCTGCCTGCAGATGCTCCTGCGGGGCCGCAACACCGTCGGCTATACGCCCTACCCGGAGCTGGTCACCTCGGCGTTCGTGGAAGAGGCCACCGCCACCGGCATTGACATCTTCCGGATCTTCGACGCACTCAACAACGTCGACTCGATGCGCCCGGCGATCGACGCGGTGCGCGAAACCGGCAGCGCGGTAGCCGAAGTCGCCATGTGCTACACGGGTGATCTGGCCAGCCCGGCCGAGAACCTCTACACCCTGGACTACTATCTGAGGCTGGCCGAGCAGATCGTGGCGGCAGGCGCGCATGTGCTGGCCATCAAGGACATGGCCGGCCTGCTGCGGCCTGCGGCGGCCACCACGCTGGTGAGCGCGCTGCGAAGCCGCTTCGACCTGCCGATCCACGTCCACACCCATGACACACCGGGTGGGCAATTGGCCACCTACGAGGCGGCCTGGCACGCCGGCGCCGACGCCGTTGACGGGGCGGCCGCACCGCTGGCCGGCACCACCAGCCAGCCCGCGCTGAGCTCGATCGTGGCCGCCGCAGCGAACACCGAATACGACACCGGCCTGTCGCTGTCGGCGGTGTGCGATCTGGAGCCCTACTGGGAAGGTGTGCGAAAGGTCTACGCGCCGTTTGAATCCGGGCTGGCCGGGCCTACCGGGCGGGTTTACCGCCACGAAATCCCCGGGGGCCAGCTGTCCAATCTGCACCAGCAGGCCAAAGCGCTGGGGCTGGCCGACCGGTTCGAGGACATCGAAGCCAACTACGCCGGAGCCGATGCGGTGCTGGGCCGGCTGATCAAGGTCACCCCGAGCTCGAAGGTGGTCGGTGACCTGGCCCTGACCCTGGTCGGCGCCGGCGTCACCGCCGAGGAGTTCGCGGCCGACCCGGCCCGGGTGGACATTCCCGATTCGGTGATCGGATTCCTGCGCGGGGAACTCGGGGAACCGGCCGGCGGGTGGCCGGAACCGTTGCGCACCAAGGCATTGGCAGGCCGCGAGCCGGCGCGCGAGGTGCAGCAGCTGTCCGCCGACGACGAGGCCGCGCTGGCGCTGACCGGACCGAAACGCCAAGCCACCCTGAACCGGCTGCTGTTTGCCGGTCCCACCAAGGAATTCGAGGAGCATCGGGACCTCTACGGCGACACCTCGCAACTGTCGGCCAACCAGTTCTTCTACGGACTGCGCCAAGGCGAGGAGCACCGGGTTCGGCTTGAACGCGGCGTGGAACTACTGATCGGCCTGGAGGCCATCTCCGAGCCGGACGAACGCGGCATGCGCACCGTGATGTGCATCATCAACGGCCAGTTGCGGCCGGTCGAGGTGCGCGACCGCAGCGTGGCCAGCGAGGCGCCGGTGGCCGAAAAGGCCGACCGCACCAAGCCCGGTCACGTCGCGGCGCCGTTCGCCGGGGTCGTCACGATCGGGGTGTCGGAGGGCGAGCAGGTCACCGCCGGACAGACCGTGGCCACCATCGAGGCGATGAAGATGGAGGCGGCCATCACCGCTCCGTCCGACGGAACCGTGGAGCGGGTGGCTGTTTCGCAGACCGCGCAGGTCGAAGGCGGCGATTTGTTGGTGGTGCTGAGCTGACCCGCATCGTCGGCGGCGCGGCTGGCGGGCGGCGCATCGCCGTGCCACCGCGCGGCACCCGCCCGACCACCGACCGGGTGCGTGAGGCGCTGTTCAACGTGCTCGACGCCCGGCTGGATCTGACCGGGATGGCGGTCCTGGACCTGTTCGCGGGGTCGGGGGCGCTGGGGCTCGAAGCGCTGTCGCGGGGTGCGGCCACGGCGGTGTTCGTCGAATCGGACCGTCGCGCCGCCGAGGTGCTGGCCGGCAACATCACCTTGTTGGGGCTGGCCGGCGCGACGCTGCGACGCGGCACGGTGACCGCGGTGCTGACCGGCGGCACCGAGGCCCCGGTGGATCTGGTGCTGGCCGACCCGCCTTACGAGGTTGCGGCCGCCGACATCGACGCGCTTCCGGGCTTGTTGACCGCCGGTGGCTGGGCCGGCCCCGGCACGGTCGTGGTGATCGAGCGCGCAGTGTCCAGCCCGCCGGTGGCCTGGCCCGACGGCTGGGAGGCGTGGCCGTCGCGGCGTTACGGCGACACCCGTCTGGAGCTGGCGGAGGTGGCCTGATCGGGCTGCTAGCGTCATGAACCATGAGCGGAGCACTGTGCCCGGGCTCGTTCGACCCGGTGACCCTGGGGCACGTCGACATCCTGGAGCGCGCGGCTGCGCAGTTCGACGAGGTGGTGGCCGCCGTACTGATCAACCCCGCCAAGAAGGGCATGTTCAGTCTGGACGAGCGCCTCGAGATGATCGGCGAAGCCACCGCGCACCTGCCCAATGTGCGAGCCGAATCCGGCCGTGGCCTGGTGGTCGATTTCGTCCGGGAGCGGGGGCTGACCGCGATCATCAAGGGCCTGCGTACCGGGACCGACTTCGAGTATGAGCTGCAGATGGCGCAGATGAACAAGCACATCGCCGGGGTGGACACCTTCTTCGTGGCCACCACGCCGCGGTATTCGTTCGTGTCGTCGTCGCTGGCCAAAGAGGTGGCATCGATGGGCGGGGACGTCTCCGACCTGCTGCCCGAGCCGGTGAACCGCCGGCTGGCCGCGAAGTTGGGCTCGTAGCGGCTTCGTCCTGCTCGCCTATTGCTGCCTGCCCCTGCAGATCCCCGCTGGTGGCGGCCGCACTGCGGGTCGGGCGGTCCGCCTGTCGACAACGTTCGGCCTGACCCGATTGCTTGCTAACGTCTGGAGCGTGGCGCAGCTGTCGGATGTGGAGAGTGTCGAGCTGTTGATCGCGGCTTCGCCGGAGCAGGTCTTTGCCCTGCTGACCGATCCGGGCCGTCATCACGAGTTCGACGGATCAGGGGCGGTGCGCGGCGTGCGTGGTTCGGCTGCCGCACTGGCCTTGGGCAGCAGGTTCACCATGTCGATGCGCAACGGCCTGCCGTACGCGATGGTGAACACCGTCATCGAATACCAGCTGAATCGCCGGATCGCCTGGCAGACTCGCGGGCCCACTGCGCTGGGGCGATTCGTGGCCGGACGGATCTGGCGCTATGAACTCGAACCGGGCGACGGCGGCACGCTGGTGCGGGAGAGCTGGGATATCTCCCGGGAATCGGTGCTCACCAAGGCACTGATCCGGTCGGTCGCCGACGCCACGCGCCGCAATATGGCGGCGACGCTGGCTCGGATCGACCGGCTCCTGACCGGCGAGGCGGGCTCGCGCTCATGAGCCTGCCCGCGCCCGGACCGGATTCCACCGCCCTTGTCACCGGCGCATCGTCGGGCATCGGCGCGGCCATCGCCCGGGAACTAGCCTCCCGCGGCCACCATGTCACGCTCGTTGCCCGCCGCGCTGACAAGCTGGACGCACTCGCCGCCGACATCGCCCACTCGGGCGGTCGCGCGGCCGTCCTAGCCACCGACCTGGCGGACGGCCACGCTCGGGCGGAGCTGCCGGAACGGGTCGAGGCACTGGGTCTGATCCCCGATATCCTGGTCAACAACGCCGGCGTTTCCACCTTTGGGCCCGTCGCCACCGCCGATCCGGCCGCCGAGATGCGCATGATCGAGGTCGATGTCGTGGCGGTGGCCGACCTGTGCACCAGGTTTCTGCCCGGGATGATCGCGCGCAGTCGCGGCGCCGTCCTCAACGTCGCCTCCACTGCGGCGTTTCAGCCACTGCCGGGCCAAGCCGGCTACGGTGCGTGTAAGGCGTTCGTGCTGTCCTACACCCAGAGTCTGAGCGGTGAATTGTCCGGCACCGGCGTCACCGCGACGGTCCTCTGCCCGGGCCCGGTGGACACCGGCTTCGGGGAGGCCGCCGGGTTTTCGAAAGAAGACGCCGAAGCCGCACTGCCCGCGGTCATGTGGGTCAGCCCCGAAAAGGTGGCGCGCACCGCCGTCGAAGCCGTCGCCGCCGGAAAGCTGGTGGCGATACCGGGTTTGGCCAACCGCGCGGCAGCAGTGCTCAGCCGGTTGACACCCAACCGGCTGCTCATCCCGCTGCTGGCCAGGACGCACCCGGCTGTCCATCGGCTGCCGCCGACGAAACGGGCGCCGTAATCCGTCCATGCCACCGAATCGTCGTGTGTGGATGGCCGACGGTCTACTCCGGTGCCAACCCCAAGCGCTCCGCAGCCCCCTTCCGCATCCGGGCAAAACCCTTGCCGCAACCCAGCACCCGTAGCGCGGCTTCGGCAATGCTCCACGGATACTCCGGCGGGCAGGTGCCGTCATCCAAGCGGCGGTTGATCACCGACTCCGCCAACCGGAACGGCAGATCCTCGGCGGCTTCGGGCCCGTCGTGCTCGGTGATCACCGCGCGCGCCAGCTCGCGGTAGTGATCGCGTAGCTCACCCCGGCGCCGCCGGAACGCGGCGAAACGCTCGACGCGAAGCTCCGGAAGCAGATACAGGCTGCCCAGATTCCAGCTGCCACCGCATAGTTGGGCGGTGTCGGCGACGACGAGTGTGTGCAGCCGCGGGGCCGGCGCCCCGGCTTCGGCCAGCAACTCGACGGCCAACTGCAGCGAGGTGTCAACGGTGTCGGCCAGCAGTGCGTCGAGGATGTCCTCCTTGGCGGCGAAGTGGTGATACAGCGAGGCCTGCCGGATCCCGACTCCCTCGGCGATGCGCCGGGTCGAGGTGGCCGAATAGCCGATGGTGGTGAACAACTCCGCTGCGGCATCGAGGATTTCGTCGCGTGCGCTGTTCCCGGGCCGGCGGGAGGCCACCAGCCTGGGACGTCCGCGTCGGTCGCTCTGCACGCACTACTGCCTATCACGCCGCAGCCGCCCCCGCATCTAAAACCTGTCAAGCGATAGAAAATATGCTACCGTCGGGTCATGGACACCGACTCGACCAGCGGGGCCCGTTCACACGCCCGCGCCCAGGCGCAGCACGCCGAAACACGGATACCGGCGACCCCCGATGACGTCGACCCGTCGCGGCTGATCTGGGCCGAGTCGATCCCACCGACCGGCTACGTCAGCAAGGTGCTGGGCCGCGGCAGCCGGATCCGGCTGATCGACGCCGACGGGGGTGCGTGCGCTCACCTGCTGCTGTATCGGGCCGAGGCGCCGTGGGAGCGGCTCAACATCGCCGACACCATGAAGGTGCCCTGGCAGGCTTACCTGAGCGCCGGCCATCCGCTGCTGTCCGATCAGGGCCGGGTGCTGGCCACCGTCGTCGCCGACTCGTCGGGCCACCACGACCTGCTGTGCGGACCCGACGCCACCGGCCGGCGGTTGCTGCTGCTGGGTGCGGTCAAGCAGGGCATGGACATCCGGGACGTGGCGCCCTCGGCGGCGCTGTTCCGGGGTGTTCGCGTCGATCCCGCCAGTGGCGCCCTGGAATTCACCGGGTCGGCGGGACCCGGCGCGGCGGTCGATTTGCTGCTCCATCTTCCGGTGGTGTTGGTGCTGGCCAACACCGCGCACCCGCTGGACCCCGACCCTCCCGGCGGCGCGCTCGACGTGCTCGGCTGGAGAGCCCTCGAGCAGCTGGCCACTCCGATCAGCGAGGACCCGGAGTACCTGCGCGCATGGGCGAACACCGAAGCGGTGGTGCGGGCATGGTGACCATCAGTGATGAGGTGGTGCCGGCCCGCGCACCCTGGTCGAAGGTGGTACGCGCCGGGGAGCAGCTGCAGATCATCGACCTGCACGGCAACCAGGCGGTGGACTGCCTGCTCTATGACGCCGGTGACCACACCCGTCGCTACAGCGCCCAGGCCACCGTCGCGGCCCAGCGCAACATCTTCTTGGGCACCGGCTCGGCGCTGCGCACCGCCGACGGCACCGCGCTGATGACCGTCGTCGCCGACGACGTCGGCAATCACGACACCATCGCCGGAGCCTGCTCGCAGGAGTCCAACACGCTGCGCTACGGCCATCACACCGTCCACCAGCACGCCTGCGTGGAGAACTTCCTGGCCGAGGGCGCCAGGCACGGCCTGGGCAAGCGCGACATCGTCTCCAACATCAACTGGTTCATGAACGTCCCGGTCGAAGCCGACGGCACCCTGGGCATCGTCGACGGGATATCGGCCCCGGGCAAGAGCCTGACCCTGCGGGCCGAGATCGACACCTTGGTGCTGGTCTCGAACTGCCCGCAGATCAACAACCCCTGCAACGGCTTCGACCCGACACCGGTGCGCATGGTGATCACCCGACCATGATCGGCATCGAGGTGGTGCAACCGGGCATGCTCACCACCGTGCAGGACTGGCCCGGGCGGGTCGGCTACTGGCATGTCGGAGTGCCGCCGTCCGGGCCGATGGACGACCTGTCGTTTCGCCTCGGTAACCAGGTGCTGGGAAACTACGAGGGCGCCGCCGGCCTGGAATGCACCAAAACAGGCCCGGCCCTGAGGGTTTCGGATCCTTGCTGGATATGCGTCACCGGGGCGGCGGTGCCGGTAACCGTGGATGGTGACGCGGTGCCGCAGTGGCAGTCGGTGCGGGTGCCCGGCGGTGGACTACTGGAGATCGACGCCGTCCCCGGCCCGGGATTACGGTGCTATCTGCTGGTGGAGGGCGGACTGTGCGAGCCGGAATTCCTCGGCAGTGCCGCGACATTCACCCAGGGCGGGCTCGGCGGCCACCGGGGGCGGGCTCTGCGCGGCGAAGATCAGCTCAGCGCGGCCGGCCGGGACGGTGCGCCGCCGGCGCTTGCCCGCGCACCCGGAGAGAGCCAGCCCAGTATCGGCTCGCACTGGGAATTGGCGGTGACCGAGGGGCCGCACGCCGCGCCGGAGTTCCTCACCCGCGCCGACATGACCACACTGACGAACACCGACTACACCGTGCATTTCAACTCCGATCGCACCGGAGTGCGGCTGGCCGGGCCGAAGCCGCACTGGGCCCGCCGAGACGGAGGGGACGCGGGCCTGCATCCGTCCAACATCCACGACACCGCGTACTGCGTTGGCGCACTGGATTTCACCGGCGACACCCCGATCCTGCTGGGGCCCGACGGGCCCAGCCTCGGCGGGTTCGTCTGCCCGGTGACGGTGGTGCGCGGCGACCGGTGGAAGCTCGGTCAACTCACCCCCGGTGACACTGTGCGGTTGGTGCCGGTGCGCGCCGATCACGCCCCGCCGCCGGCCTCGTTGGGTGCGCGGCGGCGGGCGGCATCACCGGTGGTGTTCTCCCGCTCCGGGGACGGCGACGACGGGGTGCTGCAGCGCTACACCGGCCGCGACGGTACCGCCGTCACCATGCGGCGCGCCAGCGATGGTGGCGTGCTGCTCGAATACGGCCCGACGACACTGGATTTGGCGTTGCGGGCGCGGGTGCAGGTGCTCTACGAACAACTCCGGGAGCGTGGCCTGCCCGGTCTGGCCGAACTGACGCCCGGTGTGCGGTCACTGCAGATCCAGTTCGACACCGACCAGTCCTCGTGCGCCCAGGTGGTCGAACAGCTGGCGGTCATCGACGACGCGCTGCCGCCGTGCGACGAGCTCGTCGTACCGAGCCGGTCGGTGCGCCTGCCGCTGAGCTGGGACGATCCCGGCACCCATGAAGCCATCCGTCGCTATGAGTACGGCGTGCGGTCCGACGCACCGTGGTGCCCGTCGAACATCGAATTCATCCGACGTATCAACGGACTCGATGACATCGCGCAAGTCCACGACATCGTCTTCGGCGCCCAGTATCTGGTGCTGGGTCTCGGAGACATCTATCTCGGGGCTCCGGTGGCCACGCCAGTGGACCCCAGACACCGGCTGGTCACGACGAAGTACAACCCGGCCCGCACCTGGACCCCGGAGAACGCCGTCGGGATCGGCGGAGCGTACCTGTGCATCTACGGTATCGAGGGACCCGGCGGCTACCAGTTCGTCGGCCGCACCACCCAGGTGTGGAACCACCGCCATGCCACGGCAGGCCTGTTCGATCCCGAAACACCGTGGCTGCTGCGCTACTTCGACCGCATCAGCTTCTATCCGGTCGGCGCGGACGAACTGTTGGAGCTGCGCGCCGACACCGCGGCCGGACGCGGCCGGGTGGCCATCACCGACGGCGAGTTCTCGCTGGCCGGTTACCACCGGTTCCTGGAAGACAACGCCGAGACCATCGCCGGATTCCGTCAACAGCAAACCGCTGCGTTCGCCGCCGAGCGCAGCGCCTGGCACCAGGCCGGCGAAATCGCCCGCTGTTAGGCCAATTCCAACGAGTCGTCGCGGCACAGCACGAAGAAGTACGGCCGGCGCGAGCCCCGCAGGTCCATCGCGCCGATCACCGCTTCGTCGGAGAGCCGGCGGAACACATCGTTGACCGGAGCCTGGTCGTAGACCATCGTCGCGCTGTCGGTTCCGCGGTAGCGCGTGGTGCGCAGCCGGGCCTTGGGCGAACGGGTCCGCAGCAGCGGCTGCAGCGTGCTGATCGGCCCGGCGAATGAGCGGTTCTTCAGCGCCGGCAGCTTGGTCGCGAGTCCGAGGACACTGAACGCCAGCGCCGGGTTGAACGCCCACAGCGCGGAGCCGTCTCGGGTGGGGAACAACAGCGGATGGACAGTCTCGGCATCGATGAACTGCTTGCCCCACCAGCCGCTGGCGGCCAACAGTCCGTCCAGCGGGTGGCCGGTCGGCAGCTCGGCGCCATGCCAGGTACCGAGCATGAAGTCGGGGTCGACTGCCTCCGCGGCGTCGAAGATCTCAAAGGCCTCGGTGGTCGTCGTCGGGACGCTCGAGAACAAGTCCTGCACCAGCATGCGATTCACCGTACTTGACAGATGTCAACGGAGGGAGCCCCGGTTAGAGCACCACCGTTTCGTTGTCCACCCGGATCACCCGATCCTGGCAGTGCCACTGCACCGCCCGCGACAACACAGCCCGTTCCACGTCGGCGCCCAACCGCACCAGATCGACCACGCTGTGGGTGTGGTCGACGCGCACCACGTCCTGCTCGATGATCGGCCCCTCGTCGAGCACCTCGGTGACGTAATGCGCGGTGGCGCCGATCAGCTTCACGCCGCGTTCCCGCGCCCGCTGATAGGGCGCCGCTCCGATGAACGCCGGCAGGAAGGAGTGGTGGATGTTGATCAGCGGGCAGGCAAGCGCATCGATGAACTCGCCGGTGATGATCTGCATGTAGCGCGCCAGCACCACCAGATCGACGTTGCCGCACAGCAATTGCAACTGACGCTGTTCGGCCTCGGCGCGGGTGTCACGGGTGGCGGGGATGTGAAAGAACGGCACCCCGAACGGGCGCACCTGCTCGGCCAGCTCCGGGTGATTGGAGATCACCATCACCACGGTCATCTCCAGCTCGCCACGACGGTTGCGCCACAGCAGATCCAGCAGGCAGTGGTCGGCCTTGGAGGCCATGATCGCCACCCGCTTGGGCTTGGTGGCCTCGGCGAACCGGTAGTCCATCGCGAACCGTTCGGCCAGCGTCGCGCCGAACCGCTGTTGGAGCCCGTCGATGGCAGCGGGCAGCCCGGGCAGGTGAAAGATCGCCCGCTGCACGAACGTCCCGCCCTCGGGGGCGGTCGAGTGCTGATCCAGCGAGATGATGTTGGCGCCGGCGTCGGCCAGAAAGGCGCTGACCGAGGCGATGATGCCGTGACTGTCGGGGCAGCGCAGCAGCAACCGGCCGATGTCGGCCGATTGGCCGCCGGACTCCTTCGCATCGCCCTGAGACATCGACCCCGACCTCCCGGGCCCCCCGGAATGCATAGCCATGGCCGCCCTTCGCCGATCCGAATACCAACGGGTCAGGCTACCGGTGAAGTGGACCAAAATCCGACACACCGGGCAGCTAACGCAGTCACACGCGTAACACAGGGCACACTAGCAACAACAACGATGCCTGGAGGGTGCTGCCGTGTACCGAGTGTTCGAAGCCCTTGACGAACTGGGCTCCATTGTCGAAGAAGCGCGCGGTGTGCCGATGACGGCCGGCTGCGTGGTGCCCCGCGGTGACGTGCTGGAATTGATCGACGACATTCGGGATGCGATCCCCGGTGAACTCGACGACGCCCAGGATGTGCTCGACGCCCGCGACTCGGTGCTCAATGAGGCCAAGGAGCACGCGGACTCCATGGTCAGCTCCGCCACCTCCGAATCCGACTCGCTGGTCAGCCACGCCCGGGCCGAGGCCGACCGGCTGCTGGCCGACGCCAAGGGCCAGGCCGACCGGATGGTTGCCGAGGCGCGCGGGCACAGCGAGCGGATGCTCGGCGAAGCCCGCGAGGAGGCCGCGCGGGTGACCGCGACCGCCAAGCGCGAGTTCGAGACCTCCACCAGCCGTGCTCAGGCCGAATGCGACCGGCTCGTCGAGAACGGCAACGCCGCCTACGAGAAGGCGGTGCAGGAGGGCATCAAGGAACAGCAGCGCCTGGTGTCGCAGAACGAGGTGGTGACCTCGGCGCGGGCCGAAGCCACCCGGCTGATCGACTCGGCGCACGCCGAGGCCGACCGGATGCGCGGCGAATGCGACATTTACGTCGACGCCAAGCTGGCCGAATTCGAGGATTTCCTCAACGGCACGCTGCGCTCGATCAACCGCGGTCGTCACCAACTGCGTACCGCCGCGGGCACCCACGACTACGCGACTCGCTGACCCGCGAACGCGGCACCGTCCGCTGCGTAGAATCGCGGCATGGCGAGGCACCCGAACGCACGCAGGAAGGCGACGCAGACTTCGCCATTCGTGGTCGATGTCGCCCGGCTGGGCCGGCGCCCCGGCTCGATGATCTCGCTTCAGGAGCAGCGATCCAGTCCGGCTCCCATCGGGCTGGACCTGGTGGCGATTGCGCCGCGCACCGCGGTCGATCTGGATCTGCGGCTGGAGTCGGTCTCCGAGGGTGTGTTGGTGACCGGTGTGGTCTCGGCGCCCACCGCGGGGGAATGCGTGCGGTGCCTGCAACCGCTGACCGGCGACGTCGAGGTCGAGCTCACTGAGCTGTTCGCCTACCCGGACAGCGCCACCGACGCGACCACCGACGACGACGATCTCGGCCGTGTCATCGACGACGCCGTGGACCTCGAGCAGGCGATCGTCGACGCGGTCGGGCTGGCGCTGCCACTGTCTCCGCTGTGTGAGCCCGACTGCCCGGGACTCTGCCCGGACTGCGGGGTGGCGCTGGCCGGTGCCGAACCGGGCCACCAGCACGACAAGATCGATCCGCGCTGGGCCAAGCTCGCCGGGATGGCGGGGCCTCCCGGGCCTCAGGGAACCAAGTCGAGCGACGACGGTGACCGGTGAGCCGACCCCGGCAAGCCGTGCTCGACGCACTCGGGGTCGACATGGCCGACGACCTGCTCACCCTGGCCGTCACTCATCGCAGCTACGCCTACGAGAACGGCGGGCTGCCCACCAATGAGCGCCTCGAGTTCCTCGGCGACGCAGTGCTCGGGCTGACCATCACCGACGAACTGTTCCACCGGCACCCGGACCGGCCCGAAGGCGACCTGGCCAAACTGCGCTCCAGCGTGGTCAACACCGTCGCGCTGGCCGACGTGGCCCGCGGGCTGACCGCGGACGGCCTGGGCGCGCACCTGCTGCTCGGCCGCGGGGAGGTCACCACCGGCGGAGCCGACAAATCCAGCATTCTCGCCGACGGCATGGAGTCGCTACTGGGTGCGGTGTACCTGCAACACGGCATCGACACCGCGCGCGAGGTGATCCTGCGGCTGTTCGGACCGCTGCTCGACACCGCAGCCACCCTGGGGGCGGGGCTGGACTGGAAGACCAGCCTGCAGGAACTGACCGCCGCCCGCGGGCTCGGCGTGCCGAGCTACCACGTCAGCTCGACCGGGCCGGACCACGACCGGGAGTTCACCGCGACCGTCGTCGTGTCGGACACCGAATACGGGTCCGGTGTCGGCCGGTCCAAGAAGGAAGCCGAACAGAAGGCGGCGGCGGCGGCCTGGACGGCGCTCGACGCCGCCGCCTCCGGGTAAGCCATGCCGGAGCTCCCCGAGGTCGAGGTGGTCCGCCGCGGCCTGAACACCCACCTGGTGAGCCGCACCATCACCGGAGTGCGGGTCCATCACCCTCGTGCGGTGCGCCGGCACGAGGCCGGGCCCGCCGATCTGACGGGCCGGCTGCTCGAGGCCCGGATCACCGGCACCGGCCGGCGCGGCAAGTATCTGTGGCTGCTGTTGAGTACGGACGAGGCGCTGGTGGTGCACCTGGGGATGAGTGGGCAGATGCTGCTGGGGGAGTTGCCCGACACCAAACACCTGCGGATCGCCGCGGTGCTCGATGATGGCACGAAGGTCAGCTTCGTCGACCAGCGGACGTTCGGCGGCTGGCAGCTCACCGACCTGATCGAGGTGGACGGCAGCGTGGTCCCGGTGCCGGTGGCGCATCTGGCCCGCGACCCGCTGGACCCGCGCTTCGACGCCGAATCGGTGGTGAACGTGCTGCGGCGCAAGCACTCCGAGATCAAACGCCAACTCCTCGACCAGACGGTGGTGTCCGGGATCGGCAACATCTACGCCGACGAAGCATTGTGGCGTGCCGGGATTCGCGGCACCCGGATGGCCGACACGCTGTCCCGGCCGCGGTTACGCGCGCTGCTGGAGGCTGCCGGGGCGGTGATGCGTGACGCGCTGGCCGCCGGCGGAACCTCGTTCGATTCGCTCTACGTCAACGTCAACGGAGAGTCCGGCTACTTCAGCCGGTCACTGGACGCCTACGGCCGTGAAGACGAGCCGTGCCGGCGCTGCGGCACCGCCATCCGCCGGGCGAAGTTCATGAACCGCTCGTCGTATTACTGTCCGAAGTGCCAGCGCTGACAGGGTTACTCGAAGATATCGCGGTGTACCCGACCCGGCGGCAACGTCGGGTCCACGAACCACTCCCGGCCGAATAGCAGCCCGGCCACCTGCGGTGGAAGGCGCAACAACACCGCGAACAGGCGTGCCGCCGCCGCATTGTTGGCGATCTGCGAACGGTGCGCGGCGAAAGCGTCGCGCTTCTGCCGCGCGAACCGAAACACGTTGATCCGGTGGGTGATCGTCGAACCAGGTGCGTACGCGGTGCGTACTACATCGTGCGGGTACGGCGCCGGAAGACGCAGCAGCCCAGCGGTATTGGCGACCCGTACCAGTAACTCCCGGGGCATCGTGGCCTCCAGCACACGCGGTGTCGCGGCGAGTTCGGCGGCCCGCTTGCCGACATGATGGACCTGCACGTGGTCACGATGGCCGTAGCCGCCGTTGGACTGGTAGCTCAACAGCAGGTCCGCGCCCTCATCGCGCAGGATGGCGGCCAGCCGCTGCGCCGCCTCCTCGGTGTCGGCGCGGGCGAATCTGACCCGGCCCGGCGGGTCGGGATAGAACTCCGCCCCGAAGCCGCTGTCGGCATAGCCGAGGCATTCCACCCGATGCACACCGAGAATCCCCGCGCTCGAACGCAATTCGCCGAGCCGTGCGTCACCGTCGTCGTCGTTGCTCACGCGTCCGTCGGTCGCCACCACCACGACCACTCGATGCCCGTCGGCTGCCGCGCGTGCCAGGGTTCCCCCGGTCAGCACCGCCTCGTCGTCCGGATGGGCATGGAATGCGACGACGGTGGCCATGGCAGGTCAGTATGCCGGTGTCAGCGCCGCAGCTGCGCGGCGTGGCTGCGGACGGCCTCACCGGCCTTGGCCAGCGACCCGCAATCAAACGGCGGCTGCGGGTCGTACTCGATCATCAGCTGCACGGCCCGGGCCGCCTCGGCGTCCACCAGCAGTTCGACGAGCCGCAGCGCCATGTCGATGCCACTGGAGACCCCCGCGGAGGTGACGATCCGCTGCGGCAGGTGCTCGACCACCCGCTGTTCCACGTAGCGAGCCCCCAGGTGCTCCAACATGTCGACGGCCCCCCAGTGCGTGGTCGCGGTCAACCCGTCCAACAGGCCCGCCGCGGCCAGCAGCAGCGAGCCGGTGCATACCGAGGTGGTCAAGCGGGTCTGGGTGTGGGCGCCGCGCAACCAGTCGAGCAGCTCTGCGTCGTCGAGCAACGTCCGTGTCCCGATACCGCCGGGGACCACGACGACCTCCGGGTGGGTCACCTCGTCGAGCCGCGCGTCACAGAGCAGCCCGAGCATCCCGTTGTCGCTGCGCACCTCACCGCGCCGCTGCCCGACGAAAACCACCTCGATGTCGGGGATCCGCTGCAGCACCTCGTACGGTCCGATCGCATCCAGTGCGGTGAATCGGGGAAACAGCGGAACTGCAACCTGCACCGGGTGCCCCTTCACCGCTGCAACGGGTCGAGTGTGAGCAGCAGGCGAACGAGTTCGGCTTGGCGATGTACGCCGGTTTTGTCGAAAACATGCTGGAGGTGGGTCTTCACCGTGGTCAGTGACACTGACAACTCCTCTGCGATCGGAGTCAAACCTGCTCCCCGCATCACGAGCAGAGCAACCTGCGCTTCGCCTTTCGTCAGATCATACAGGTGCCGCAGGAGCGTAGCGGGAGGTTCGGGCTGTCGCTCGGGGTCGACAATGATGACCATCGCCCGCCCGTTCTGCGGCGCCGCAACCGAATTCGGTTCTAGCGGCAGCACATGAAGCACGTAAGGGCGGCGCCCGGAGGGCCGCGCGCAGAGGAATGACCCGCCCCAGATGTCGGGGCCGTTCAGGTCGGATGCCCGGGCGATGCTGCTCTCCAACCGCGCGTCGGCGCATCGAGCCTCGGCCTTGAGGTGGCCATTGTCGATCTGCAAACCGTCATCTGAGCGGAGAATTTGCTCGGCGGCACCGTTGATGTACACCGACCGGCGTCTTTCGAGGATGACAATTCCGTGGCTCACCGCCTCACTGGCCTGCGTGAGGTCAGCGCAGCGGTGATCGAGTTCGTCGAGACGGCCTTGCATACGCAGCGCCTGCTGCAGATGGGGGCGGAGACGGTCGATCAGTGCGATGCGCTCGGGACTGTCGAACCGATCCGATTGCCTCACGTCCGCGACGGCAAGACTGGTCACCGCCGGCCCGGCGGTGAGACGCATGAATAACCCGTCGTGCAGCCCATTCGGGCGTGCCCAATCGATCTGAAATTCGCAATGTTGGTAGGGCCACATCAGCTCGGCACCGGTCCGCACCGTCCCCACCGGGCCCGTTTCGACTGCGCAGAGCACGTGATCCAGTTGTTGATAGTGCGCTGCGTAAGCCTGCGCCGCTGCCGGAGGCATCTGAGCGTGCATGAGGGTGCGCGAGCCGCTCTCCGAGAACACCAGCGAAGCGGTATGCGCGTCGAAGGCGTGGGCGATCGCGGCCATGGTGGTATTCCATTGCTCCGGAGCCAGAACGGCGGAGTAAATACCAGAGATCAATTGTGAGAATTCATCGACCGCGCTCATCGTCGACCCTGAATTCGCAGATAGGCCTGCACATCCCACACATCCGCATCTCCCGGTTGCGAAGCGCTGGGAAGACCGCTGTCTTCTTGACAGCAAAAGCGTACTCGGACTTCATCCGAACGGATGAGGTAATCGGTTGCTCGAAATGCTTGCCTTGGGATGCGCTCGCAGGTGGTTTCCGAATCTGAACCACCGCTGTTCCAAGGAGGCGACTGTCGTGTCGCAATTGGTCATCAAGCCCGGGATGTAACGGGCACAACAGAACACCGACGAAGGGAATCGAAAAATGTCTGAACAGAATATCGAGCTGGTCCGGAGCGGTTACCAAGCGTTCGCCGACGGCGATACCGACACCCTGATGGCACTCTTCGACGACGACATCGAATGGGTGCAACCCGGTGACAGCGCGGTCAGCGGAATCCATCGGGGCAAGAAGGAACTCGGTGAGTTCCTGGTGGCGCTGACTGCGAAGTCGCCGAGCATCGCTCCGCAGCGTTTCCTGGCCGACGGCGACACCGTCGTGGTCCTCAGCGAGGGCAGCTTCGGCGGTGAACGGGCCCACAGCGCCGAGGTTTACACCGTCCGCAATGGCAAAACGGTGCGGGTCCAGGTGTACGGCGACACGGCCATGATGGAACGCCAATACGGCAAAAAGCGCGTCGCGGCGTCTTGATCGGCCGCCGGCGTGGTGAAGCGCCGGGTTCGCGGTAAAAATGTCCCCATGACGAAATTGTGGGTGGAACGAACCGGAACCCGGCGCTACACCGGGCACAGTTCCCGGGGCGCGCAGGTGCTGGTCGGCAGCGAAGACGTCGACGGCGTTTTCACCCCCGGAGAACTGCTGAAGATCGCGCTGGCCGCCTGCAGTGGGATGTCCAGCGATGCCCCGCTGGCCCGCCGGCTCGGCGACGACTATCCGGCCACCATCGAGGTCTCCGGTGCCGCCGACCGTGAGCAGGAACGCTATCCGCTGTTGGAAGAGACCCTGGAGTTGGACCTGTCGGCCCTGGACGAAGCCGAGAAGCAGCGGTTGCTGACCGTTGTGCGCCGCGCCGTCGACCAGGTCTGCACGGTCGGGCGCACGCTCAAGTCCGGCACCGAGGTGCGCTTCGAGATCACCGATGGTGACCGGGCCTGACGTTCGGCTCACCGCCTGGGTGCATGGGCACGTCCAGGGCGTGGGCTTTCGGTGGTGGACCCGGTCGCGGGCTCTGGAGTTGGGGCTGACGGGGTACGCCGCCAACCGCCCCGGCGGCCGGGTGCAAATCGTCGCCCGGGGGACCCGCCCGGACTGTCAACGACTGCTGGACCTGCTGCAGGGCGGCTCCACGCCGGGCCGGGTGGACACCGTCGTCACCGATTGGGCGCCCGCCGGGGAGCCGATCGACGGATTCAGCGAACGTTAGACCGGTAGTCTCACACCCCGTGCACCTCAAGAGTCTGACGCTGAAGGGCTTCAAGTCCTTCGCCTCGCCGACGACTCTGCGCTTCGAGCCCGGCATCACGTGCGTGGTCGGACCCAACGGCTCCGGGAAATCCAACGTCGTCGACGCGCTGGCCTGGGTGATGGGCGAGCAGGGCGCCAAGACGTTGCGTGGCGGCAAGATGGAGGACGTCATCTTCGCCGGCACGTCCTCGCGCGCCCCGTTGGGCCGCGCCGAGGTCACCGTCACCATCGACAACTCCGACAACGCCCTGCCGATCGAGTACGCCGAGGTGTCGATCACCCGGCGGATGTTCCGTGACGGGGCAAGCGAATACGAGATCAACGGTGCCAGCTGCCGGTTGATGGACGTCCAGGAGCTGCTGAGCGACTCCGGCATCGGCCGTGAGATGCACGTCATCGTCGGCCAGGGCCGGCTGTCGCAGATCCTGGAGTCGCGGCCCGAAGACCGCCGGGCGTTCATCGAAGAGGCCGCCGGTGTGCTCAAGCACCGCAAACGCAAGGAAAAGGCGGTCCGCAAACTCGACGCGATGTCGGCCAACCTGGCCCGGTTGACCGACCTGACCACCGAACTGCGCCGCCAGCTCAAACCGCTCGGCCGGCAGGCCGAAGTCGCGCGCCGCGCCGCCACCATCCAGGCCGACCTGCGGGACGCCCGGCTGCGGCTGACTGCCGACGACCTGGTCAACCGGCAGACGGAGTTCGCCGGAACCACCGATGCCGAGGCGACGCTGCGCCGTGAACACGACCTGATCACCGAGCGGCTCACGGTGGCCGCCGACGAGCTGACCACCCACGAGTCCGCGGTCGCCACCTTGACACAACGCGCCGAAGCCGCACAGCAGACCTGGTTTTCGCTGTCGGCGCTGGCCGAGCGGGTGAGCGCCACGGTGCGCATCGCCAGCGAACGCGCCCACCACCTCGACGAGGAGCCGATCACCTCCGGCGGCGTCGACCCCGACGCGTTGGAGGCCGAGGCCGAGCAGGTGGCCGCCGCCGAGCAGCAGCTGCTGGCCGCACTGACCGAGGCCGGCACCCGGCTTGAGGCCGCCCGCGCCGAGTTGGCCGAACGCGACCGCCGCAGCGCTGAGGCGGAGAAGGCGCACCTGGCCGCGGTGCGTGCCGAAGCGGACCGCCGCGAGGGACTGGCCCGGCTGACCGGCCAGGTGGAGACGATTCGGGCGCGTGTCGAGTCGATCGACGCCCACGTGGCGCAGCTGTCGGCTCGCATCGAGGAAGCGGCCGCGCGCACCCAGGCCGCACGGGCGGAGTTCGAAACGGTGCAGGGCCGGGTGGGCGAGCTCGATCAGGGCGAGGTCGGTCTCGACGAGCAGCACGAGCGGACGGTGGCGACCTTGCGGCTGGCCGACGAGCGAGTCGCCGAGCTGCAGGCCGCCGAGCGCGGCGCCGAACGCCAGGTGGCCTCCTTGCGTGCCCGCATCGACGCCCTGTCGATGGGGCTGGAACGTCGCGATGGCGCCGCTTGGCTGGCCGAGAACCACAGTGACTCTGGGCTTTTCGGGTCGATTGCCAAGCTGGTCAAGGTGCGCTCGGGGTACGAGGCGGCGCTGGCCGCGGTGCTCGGGTCGGCCGCCGACGCGCTGGCCGCGGAGACCGCCGGTGCGGCCCGCGCGGCGCTCAACGCGCTGAAGAGCGCCGACGGCGGGCGGGCCGCGATCGTGCTGGGGGACTGGCCGCTGCAGATGCCCTTGCAACAGACCGCCCTGCCCGACGGGGCGCAGTGGGCGCTGGACCTGATCGACGCCCCCGATCGGTTGCGGGGCGCGATGACGGCCATGCTGTCCGCGGTGGTGGTGGTCGGCGACCTCCCCGCGGCGCTGGACTTGGTGGCTGCCCACCCGGGAGTGCGTGCGGTGACGGTCGAGGGCGACCTGGTCGGCGCCGGCTGGGTCAGTGGCGGCTCGGACCGCAAGCCATCCACCCTGGAGATCAACAGCGAGATCGACAAGGCCCGCGCCGAGCTGGCCGGCGCCGAAACACAGGTCGGACAACTCAGTGCGGCCCTGTCCGGCGCGCTGACCGAGCAGACCGCCCGTCAGAACGCCACCGAGCAGGCGCTGGCCGCACTCAACGAATCCGATGCCGCTATCGCCGCGATCCACGAGCAGCTGGGCCGGCTCGGGCAGGAGGCCCGCGCCGCCGACACCGAGTGGCGCCGCCGGCTGCGTGAACGCGAAGAGTTGGAGACCGGCCGGGCGCAGACCGTCACCGAACTCGGCGCTCTGGAGACCCGGCTGCGCAACGCGGAACAGGATTCGCCGTCCGCCACCGTGCAACCGGTGGACCGGCAGCAGATCGCGGCCGCCGCCGAGGCGGCGCGCAGTGTCGAGGTGGAGGCACGGCTGGCGGTGCGCACCGCCGAAGAACGTGCCAATGCCGTTCGGGGCAAGGCGGATTCCCTGCGCCGGGCGGCCGCGGCCGAACGCGAGTCGCGGGTGCGTGCCGAGCAGGCTCGCGCCGCCCGGGCGCTCGCCGCGACCACGGCGGCCGCGGTGGCCGACGCCGGGAGTGCGTTGGCCCGGCGCCTGCAACAGGTGGTGGCGGCGGCATCACGGATCCGGGACGGGCTGACCGGCGAACGCCAGCAGCAGGCCGCCGCGATGGTCGCCGTCCGCGACGAGGTGAACTCGCTGAGCACCCGCATCACCGCGCTCACCGAGTCGCTGCACCGCGACGAAGTCGCCAAGGCCCAGGCCGCCCTGCGCATCGAGCAACTCGAGCAGACCGTGCTCGAACAGTTCGGCATGAGCTCAGCGGACCTGATCGCCGAATACGGTCCGGATGTTCCGCTGCCGCCGACCGAGTTGGAGCTCGCCGAATTCGAGCAGGCCCGCGAACGCGGCGAGCAGGTGACCGCGCCCGCCCCGATGCCTTTCGACCGGCCCACCCAGGAACGCCGGGCCAAGCGCGCCGAACGCGAGCTGGGCGAACTGGGCCGGGTCAACCCGCTCGCACTCGAGGAGTTCGCGGCGCTCGAAGAACGCTACAACTTCTTGTCCACCCAACTCGAGGACGTCAAGGCGGCCCGCAAGGACCTGCTCGACGTGGTGTCCGACGTCGACGCCCGCATTCTGCAGGTGTTCACCGACGCTTACGTCGACGTGGAGCGCGAATTCACCGAGGTGTTCGCTGCGCTGTTCCCCGGTGGGGAGGGCCGGCTGCTGCTGACCGATCCCGGCGACATGCTGACCACCGGCGTCGACGTCGAGGCTCGCCCGCCCGGCAAGAAGGTCAAGCGGCTGTCGCTGCTGTCCGGCGGGGAGAAGTCGCTGACCGCCATCGCGATGCTGGTGGCGATCTTCCGGGCCCGCCCGTCGCCGTTCTACATCATGGACGAGGTCGAGGCTGCGCTCGACGACACCAACCTGCGCCGTCTGCTGGCCTTGTTCGAGATGCTGCGGGCCCGCTCGCAGCTGATCGTCATCACTCACCAGAAGCCGACGATGGAGATCGCTGACGCGCTGTACGGGGTGACCATGCAGGGCGACGGGATCACCGCGGTGATCTCCCAGCGCATCCGCGGCGAGGAACTGGTCTCGAACCGGTCGTGAACCCGCCCTGGCAGCTGCTGCCACAATGGCGGGCGTGTCGTCTCAAAGTCTGTGGATCATCGTCGGCGTCGTCGCCGCCCTAGTCGTCATCACCGCACTGATCCTGGGTCTGGTGCGCCAGCGCCGTCGGCGCATCAGCCTGTCCGCGCCGCAGCGCGAGCCCCTGGACCGCTCGGGTGGGTACGCTGCTTCCTCAGATATCACGTTCAGCCGGACGGAGCCGGCACAGGAGCCCCCGGCCCCGGTCATCGGAGACGACGCGACCGTTCCGCGAGACGCGCCCAGACGCAGCATCACCGACGTTGATCTACCCGAAGCGCCCCTCGAGGCGCCGCCCGAGCCCCAAGCACCGCCGGCGACCGGCGAAAGCATCGAGCCGGTGGACGGCCGGATGCAGCGCCTGCGCGGCCGGTTGGCCAAGTCGCAGAACGCGTTGGGGCGCAGCGTGCTCGGGTTGCTCGGCGGGGGAGACCTCGATGAGGACTCCTGGCAGGACGTCGAGGACACCTTGCTGGTGGCCGATCTGGGCCCCACCGTCACCGAATCGGTGGTCGCCCAGCTGCGTGAACGGCTGGCAGGTGGGCAGGTGCGCACCGAATCCGACGCCCGCGCGGTGCTGCGCGACGTACTGATCGGCGAGTTGCAGCCCGGCCTGGACCGCGCCATCCGCGCGTTGCCGCACGACGAGCATCCATCGGTGCTGCTGGTGGTAGGGGTCAACGGCACCGGCAAGACCACCACCGTCGGCAAGCTGGCCCGGGTGCTGGTGGCAGACGGCCGGCGGGTGGTGCTGGGCGCGGCCGACACGTTCCGGGCCGCGGCCGCCGACCAACTGCAGGCCTGGGCGGCGCGGGTGGGCGCCGAGGTGGTGCGCGGCGCCGAGGGAGCCGACCCGGCCTCGGTCGCATTCGACGCCGTCGACAAGGGCGTTGCGGCCGGCGCCGACGTGGTGGTCATCGACACCGCCGGCCGGCTGCACACCAAGACGGGCTTGATGGACGAACTCGGCAAGGTCAAGCGCATCGTGAGCCGCCGGGCATCCGTCGATGAGGTGCTGCTGGTGCTGGACGCCACCATCGGGCAGAACGGACTGGCGCAGGCCAGGGTGTTCGCTGACGTCGTCGACATCACCGGGGTGGTGCTGACCAAACTGGACGGGACCGCCAAAGGCGGCATCGTTTTCCGGGTGCAGCAGGAGCTGGGGGTGCCGGTCAAGCTGGTGGGCCTGGGCGAGGGGCCAGACGATCTGGCGCCCTTCGAGCCGGCGGCCTTCGTCGACGCGCTGCTGGGCTGACGGGTCCGGGCCGATCGTGACCTGGCTGTTACCTCGGGTCGGCGGCTACGGTAATTTTTCCCTGTGCCCTCCACACTGTTTGGCGCGGTCGCGCGCTGCCTTGCCCCCCTGCTGACCGTCGCTGCCCTGGCCGGCGCGGGCCCCGCCCTGGCCGACGGGGACAACCCGCTGGCCGGTATGCCCTTCTACGTCGATCCCATCTCGAAGGCGATGCATGCATCGAACGGCCAGCCGGACAGTGCCGAGCTGGCCCGGGTCGCCAACACGCCGCAGGCGTACTGGCTCGACCAGGCGTTCGGGGTCGGTTCGGTCGGCGCAACGGTGGCCCGCCACACCGGCGCGGCGGCGGCGGCCGGTGCCATGCCGGTACTGGTGCTCTACGCCATCCCGCACCGTGATTGCGGAAGCTATGCGGCCGGTGGGTTCTCCTCCGGCGCGTCCTACCGGGCCTGGATCGACGGCGTCGCCGACGGGATCGGCGGCTCGCCGGCCGCGATCGTGCTGGAACCCGATGCGCTGGCGATGGCAGATTGTCTCTCCGGTGACCAGCGCCAGGAACGCTTCGACCTGATCAGCTACGCCGTCGACACGTTGGGTCGCAACCCGGGCACCGCCGTCTACGTCGACGCAGGGCACTCGCGCTGGGTCAAAGCCGGCGAAATGGCCAACCGGCTCAACCAGGCCGGGGTGGCACGCGCGCGGGGCTTCGCCCTCAACTCCACGAACTACTTCAGCACCGAAGAGGAAATCGGTTACGGCGAAGAGATTTCGGGGATGACGGGCGGCGCGCACTACGTGATCGACACGTCCCGCAACGGTGCCGGCCCCGCTGAGGGCGACCCGTTCGGGTGGTGCAACCCCAGCGGGCGGGCGCTGGGCACGCCGCCGACCACCAACACCGCCGGGGGCCACGCCGACGCCTACCTGTGGGTCAAGCGGGTCGGGGAGTCCGACGGCAGTTGCGGTTCCGGTGAACCCGCCGCGGGGCACTTCGTCAGTGACTACGCCATCAATCTGGCACGTAACGCGGGCTGATCGGGCCGACCCAGCTGGCCTCCCGGTCACCGTCATGCCACCGCGCGAACACGTCGGGGTGTGTGCAGGTCACCGACGAGCTCGGCTGGGACACCATGGCCGACGAGGTAGAAGAATCCGGTGGTGTGGGTCTCGTGCTGGCCGAACATCGGAACCTGCTCACCGATGTCGAGGCCGGCGATTGGATGACCTTCTCCGGCCGGCTCCGCGAACACCAGTCACACGGCAACGACTTCGGATAGTCGACGGACCCGCGGACTACAGTGACGGCATCGGCTGGAAGGGAGCATCCCCATGATCGAGCTACTGGCGGACATGCCCGAGGGAGTGACCGGAATTCGGGTGTCGGGGCGGCTTCGCGGCGACGAACTGCGTGAGATCAAGCCCTCGCTGCACGAGCTTCTGCAGGGCGGCGATATTCGGATCGTCGAGGTCATCGACTCCGACTACGAGGGCTTCGGGCCCGGCGGGCTGACCGAGGACATCAAGCTCGGTCTGGGAGCCGTGCTGCCGCATCACGCCGCGTTCAATCGGATCGCGGTGGTGTCCGACAAGGACTGGGTCGCCCACGTTCTGCATGCGCTCGAGTGGATGATTCCCGGCGAACTGGCGGTGTTCGGCCTCGATGACGTCGAACGCGCCAAGGAATGGGCTGCCGGCTGACCGACGGATGGGCTCGGCATCGAGATCGTTCCCGCCCACGCCGCCTAAGGTCAAGCGGTGACGATCAGCTATGACGAGGCGCTGCGGGAGCGGATCCGGGCACGTCTGGAAGCGCATGACCGCCGCGCCGTGACCGATCCGTCGAAGCGGCACGCGGCCGTCGCGGTAGTGATCGTGGACTCCGAGATCGGCGAAGACCGGGTCGACCCCGCGCCGGTGGACGACTGGATCGGCGGGCGGCCCATGCCGGACGCCGGACTCGACGGCCGCATGGTCGACGTATCCGGAGGTGCTGCTTTCCTGCTGTGCCGCAGAGCATCTCGTCTCACCTCGCACGCCGCGCAGTGGGCGCTGCCCGGTGGCCGGCTGGATCCCGGTGAAACCGCGGTCGATGCTGCGCTGCGGGAGTTGGACGAGGAGGTCGGTATCAGGCTGCCCGCCTCAGCCGTGCTGGGTCTGCTCGACGACTACCCGACCCGCTCCGGATACGTCATCAGCCCGGTGGTGGTCTGGGGCGGTGGGCGGCTCGATCCGCGGCCCGCGCCCGACGAGGTGGTGGCGGCCTACCGGGTGGGGCTGCACCAGTTGCAACGCGACGACTCCCCGCGCTTCATCTCGATCCCGGAGAGCTCGCGTCCGGTTGTGCAGATCCCGTTGGGCAACGACCTCATCCACGCGCCGACCGGGGCGGTGCTGCTGCAATTGCGGTGGCTGTGCCTGGAGGGTCGAGGAGACCCTGTCGATGAGCTGGAGCAACCGGTGTTCGCCTGGAAATAACTCCGGGCACCGATGCCTCGCTTTAGGCTGCGATCCATGGTGAAGGACCGCGCCGCGCTTGTCGCCGGCAGCATCCGGCTGGCCTCGGGAGTCTCGTTCCTGGTCGATCCCCTGCGAGCGAACCGGATCTGGGGTGAGCCGGACGATCCGGGCCCTTCGGCCCGGCTGCTGCTCCGGTCGATGGGCTACCGCGACGCCCTGATCGGGGGCCTGTTGCTGTACGCAGCCGTGCGTGGCCGAGATACCCGCGGCTGGTTTCTGGCATCCGGTGGCGCGGACGCGGCCGATCTGCTGGGCGGGATGAGCGTGCACGCCGACCTCAAGCGCGGCCAGCAGATCATCGGCCTCGGTGGAGCGATCGTCGGTATCGGCGTTGGGCTCTGGGGTGCCACGCGGCACGCCGGTCAGGGTGCCCAGCGTCGCGGGTAGCCTCGACATCGCCCGCGCTGCGGGCGCCGGGACGGAGGGAACATGACTGTTGTCGTCGTCGATGCGGGACCCGGGCGGGTCTGCCGGTCGGTCGAGGTGGCAGCGCCGGCGGCCGAGCTGTTCACCATCGCCGCCGACCCGCGCCGTCACCAGGAACTGGACGGGTCGGGCACGGTTCGCGACAACGCCCACGCGCCGGCGGAAGTCGCTGTCGGGTCGAAGTTTTCGACAAACATGAAGATGTACGGCGTCCCCTACCGGATCACCAGCCGGGTGACCGCGCTCAAGCCGAACGAATTGGTTGAGTGGCGCCATCCGGAGGGGCACCGCTGGCGCTGGGAATTCGAGGCCCTCGCACCGGCCCTGACCCGGGTCACCGAGACGTTCGACTATCACGACGCCGGTGCGCTCAGGCGGACGTTCTATGAGCTGACAGGATCGATCAAGGCCAACAAGAAGGGCATCGAGGCGACCCTGGCCAAGTTGCGTGACCGCTACGCGGCAACGTAGGCGGGCACTCGACTGCTGACGCGGTTGAGCCCCGTCGTGGTAGAACCGGAACTCATGAGTGGTCTTGCGGGCCAGACCCGATGGATGGACGCCACTGCGCAGGCGCAGTTGGTCGCCAAAGGTGAGGTCAGCCCCAGCGAACTGCTGGAAGCGGCGATCGAGCGGATCGAACAGTCGAATCCGACTCTGAACGCGGTGGTCATGCGGTGGTTCGACCATGCCCGATCGGTGGCCGCGGACCCGAGCCTGCCCACCGGCCCGTTTCGTGGAGTCCCGTTCCTGCTCAAGGATCTCTACACCAGTTTCGCCGGCCAAACCCTGTCCAACGGCAACGCCGCCCTTAAAGCGGCCGGCAAGATCGACGCTTCCGACACCACGCTTGTCGCCCGATTCAAGGCGGCCGGGCTGGTGATCGCCGGACGGACCAATAGCCCGGAATTGGGCAGCCTGCCCACCACGCAGCCGCTGGCCTGGGGGCCGACCCGCAACCCGTGGGCGCCCGATAGGACGCCGGGAGGATCCAGCGGCGGGGCGGCCGTTGCGGTGGCGACCGGGATGGTGCCGTTCGCCAATGCGTCCGACGGCGGCGGCAGCATTCGCATCCCGGCGTCGTGCTGCGGGCTCGTGGGACTCAAGCCCAGCCAGGGCCGCATCACCGTCGGCCCGGCCCGCGCCGAGGCAGGGCTCGGCGTCGAACTCTGCGTCAGCCGCTCGGTGCGCGACACGGCGGGCCTTCTGGACGCGGTGCGCGGCCCGGGAGTCGGCGACACCGTCATGGCGCCCGCGCCGCGTCGCCCCTATGTCGAGGAGGTCGGCGCCGACCCGGGAAAGCTGCGGATCGGGCTGCTCGACGTGCACCCGCGGGGCGGGTTCCTACACGAGGACTGTCGATCGGCGGTACGGGCGGCGGCGTCGATGCTGGAGGGGCTCGGGCACATCGTCGAGCCGACGTGGCCGGACTGCCTTTCCGACACCACGTTGCCGCAGAAATTCATGGCGCTGTGGGCGGCGCAAATGGCACTTGCCGCCCGCGATATCGGTGCGACGCTGGGTCGCGAGATCACCGCCGCGGACATGGAGCCGGTGAACTGGGCCCTCGTCGAGCAGGCGCAGCGGCTGAGCGCCGTCGACTATGCCGCGGCGCAGGCGGCGGGGTGGGCTTTCCGGCGTGCGCTGCAACAGTGGTGGGCCGACGGCTGGGACCTGCTGCTGACGCCGACGGTCGCCGAGCCGCCACCACTGTTGACCGAGTTCGAGAACAATCCCGCCGATCCGACTGCCCCGCAGCGCCGCGCCGGGCAGTTCGCCGCATTCACCCCGCCGTTCAACATGAGTGGGCAACCGGCGATCAGTCTTCCGCTGTACCGCAATGCCGAGGGTCTGCCGATCGGGGTGCAACTCGCCGCCGGCTACGGTCGCGAGGATGTGTTGATCGGTGTTGCCGCGCAACTGGAATCGGCCCACCCGTGGGCGCAGCTGCACCCCTGAGACTCAGAAGGCCCCCGTCGAAACGGGGGCCTTCGGCTAGACGGGAAATTGCTACTTCGGGGGCATCCGGATGCCGCCGTCCACCCGGACGACCTCGGCGTTCATGTAGGAGTTGGTGAGCAGCTCGACCACCATCGACGCCAGCTCCTCGGGCTTGCCGAGCCGGTGCGGGAACAACACGGACTCGCCGAGCTTGGCTTTGAAGGCTTCCGAGGCCTCTCCCTCCCCGTAGATCGGGGTGTCGATCAGGCCGGGGGCGACGGTGTTGACCCGGATCCCCGACGCGGACAGGTCGCGGGCCACCGGCAGGGTCAGGCCCACGACGCCACCCTTGGACGACGAGTAGGCGGCCTGACCGATCTGGCCGTCGAACGCAGCGACGCTGGTCATGTTGACGATCGCGCCGCGCTCGCCGGTCTCGGTGAGCTCATTGCGGCTCATCGCGGTGGCCGCGATCCGGATGCAGTCGAAGGTGCCGACCAGGTTGATCGCCAATACCTTCTTGTAGGCGTCCAGGCTGTGCGCGGAGTCGAACTCGCCGTCCTTGCCGATGGTTCGCTGCGCCCAGCCGATACCGGCCGAGTTCACCAGCGCCCGCAGCGGGCCGAGGTCGGTGGCGGTCTTGACCGCGTCGATGATCTGTTCGGTGCTGGTCACGTCGACGGATACGAACACTCCACCGATCTCGTGGGCCAGCGCCTCACCCTTGTCCGCCTGCAGGTCCGCGACGACGACCCGGGCTCCCCTGTCGGCCAACTGGCGGGCAGTGGCCGCACCGATTCCTGATGCGCCACCGGTGACGATCGCGCTTGCTCCGTTAATATCCACGTCGGACACTTTACGCGGACGTTAGTCCCCGGGGGATTCGGGCGTGGTGAAATGGCGAAAATTATCAACACGTCCCAATAACACGAGTTATGTCAGTTTGGCTGGTTTTCTGCGGAACACCGGACTAAAACTGTTGTGCGTGATCTAATTTCGGTTCCAGTTCTGCAACAGGTCGGTAACACGTTCGAGGGCGTTCAGGGGAGTTTCCATGGCTGGTATCGCGGCGATGTCGGGCCTGCGCGGCGCGGGGGCGTCTCGCCACCTGCGTGCAGTTCTCGGTGTGCTGAGCGTTTTCTCCGTGTTCGGTGGTCTGGTCGGTGTCAATGCCGCGTCGCCGTTGGCGGCGCCGTCGTCGGCTGCGGTGTCGCAGGCCGTAGCGCTGAGCGCCTCCGACGATGTCGCTGCGGCGGCCGGGGGAGGCGTTGCATTCGTGATGGGCGGCAGCGGTATTCCGTTGCCGTCGGACGGATACGTCAACGCCGCCGACATCTTGTACCTGCAACCGCACGGCTTCACCGGGACCGCGCAATCGCTGTTCACTCCCCAGCTGTACTTCCCAGGCAACGTCTCGGAAGTGCAAGGCGCCCAGATCCTGGCCCAGGCGATCAACGAACAGATCGCCACCGGTCAGGTCAACGCCGACAATCCGGTGTACGTGTTCGGCTACTCGCAGAGTTCGGCGATGTCGTCGATGACGATGGAGCAGCTCTATCACCAGGGTGTGCCGGCTGAGGATGTCCATTTCGTGATGGTCGGCAATTCTGCCAACCCCAATGGTGGCGTTGTCGAAATGCTCAACGGTTCGGGCGGGGACGTCAGCTTCTGGTTCGGTCTGACCCTCGGGCACCCGACCCCGGACTACTTCACCACCGACGTCTACACGATGGAATACGATGGATTTGCCGACTTTCCCCGGTACCCGCTGAACCTGTTGTCCACTCTCAACGCCATCGTCGGCATGGTTTTGATACATGACGGATATCTGGGTCTGAGTCACGATGACATCGCGAACGCAATCCAGTTGGAGACCACCGACCCCGGCAGCTTGACCGACTACTACATGATCCCCACTGAGCATCTGCCGCTGCTGGACCTGCTACGGCTCAACCCGGTTTGGGGCAGCCCGCTGGCCGCCTTGTTGGAACCCAGCATGCGCATCCTGGTGAACCTGGGTTACGGCAGCCTCACCGAAGGCTGGAACCAGGGGCCGGCCAACGTGCCGACCGCCATCAGCTGGGACCTGCTACCGAGCAACATCAGCTGGGGGGACGTCAACGCCGCCTTGGCCGGCGCCTGGACCCAAGGAGTCCAGGACGCCTTCAAGGAACTGGCGGATCCGCGGACTTACATCCCGGGGGGATTCCTCGGGGAAGAGCCGTTCTCGACGCTGTGGAATGCCGCGCAACGCGTCGCCTTCGACAACCAGGACCCCACCGGGCTGTTCGGCGGTTCGGCGATGGCCACGGATCCCGCGGATACCTCGGATCTCGTGAACACCCTCGGTTCGCCGGTGGACGGCAATCCCGACCTGTCCTGGGTCGCCGACCTCCTCGGCCTTGACGCAATCACCCCCGCTTAAGGCCGCTTCGGCCCGTCACTCCGGATTTGTCGCAGAAAGGTCTTCCCAAATGAATCGTCGCCGTCGTCGCAAATTCGGGCAGCACGGTATTACCGCAACCGGAAGGTTGGGGCGTGCACTGGGCGGTGCCGTAGCGGCATTGGCCCTTGCGCTGACACCACTGGCGACCTCACCGTCGGCGCAGGCCGACTTCGACTTCCTGGACCCCAGCAGTTGGTTCGACCCATCCGCCGTCGACCCGGTCGACATCGGCATGGCCAGTGCCGATCCGATCGACATCGGCTCGGTCGACTTCAATGCGTTCTCGCCGGGCGACTGGGCCGAGCTGTACCAGGACAACTTCTACATCCCGTTGCACAGTGCGATTCAGGTCTGGATGCACGACGCGGGCAATCAACTCACGATCGATCTGATCAACACCCCGTGGGTCCTGATGTTCGGCCGGGATCTGATCGGCGATGGACTCGATGGCTTCACCGGCATGAACACCTCGCTGTTCGGCTGGCTCGGTTTCGGAGACCTCGGCGACGGTGGATTCCTGTTCGGTGACGGCGGCACCGGGACGGTGGGCGTCGCGGGCGTCGACGACGGTATGGGTGGCGCAGGCGGCGACGCCGGATTGTTCGGCAACGGCGGTGCGGGCGGTCAGGGTGCCGCTGCCTTCCTCGGTGGCAACGGCACTGTGGTCGAGGCCGGCGCCGGTGGTCAGGGCGGCTCCGGCGGCATGTGGTTCGGCGACGGAGGTGTCGGCGGCCAAGGCGGCACCGGCTTCTACGACACCTTCAACGGCACCTCGCTGGTGTCGCACGCCGGTGGCGAAGGCGGCGAGGGCGGTGACGTCTTGGCCGGTTGGGGCTTCGGCGGAGCCGGCGGTGTCGGCGGGTCCGGCTGGGCCGGGATCAACAACACCGTGATTACGGCGTTCAACGGCGGCGACGCCGGCAACGGCGGAGTCGGCGGGAGCGCCGGTTGGTTCCTGGGCAACAGCGGTGCCGGCGGCGAAGGCGGGACCGGCGGCTCCGGTGCGGCCGGTGCCTTCGGTACGGCGTCTCAGCCCAACGGCGGCAATGGCGGCAACGGCGGCGACGGCGGGCAGGGCGGTGCGGCCGGCGCCAGCAACGCGTGGGTCGGCGAGGCCGGTCAGGTCGGTGGAGACGGTGACGGCGGCGCCGGTGGTGCGGGCGGTGCGGGTTTGAACAACCCGATGGGACTCGGGGGCCATGGCGGTGACGGCGGCTCGGGTGGGGCCGCGGGCCACGGCTCAACCGGCGGTAACGGCGGTGTCGGGGGCGTCGGTGGTGCGGGCGGCAATGGCCTGGTCGGTGCTGCCGGCGGTCGTGGCGGAAACGGTGGCTCGGCGCTCGACTTGGTGGGCAGCTCCGGCGGGGCCGGTGGTAATGGTGGGGTCGGCGGCAACGGCAGCGTCGGTGACGGCGGCGAGGGCGGCCACGGCGGCCACGGCGGAGCCACCGACGGCACAGCCGGGGTCGCGGGTCAGCCCGGCCAGCCCAACGACGGTGGGACCGGTGGCGCCGGGGGCGCCGGCGGCCCCGCCGGCACGCCTGGCTAGCAGGAGCGACGCGCTGGACCTCAGTGCCCGGCCAGCATGGCGTGCACGTTGTCGGCGAACGCGGCGGTGCTGAAACAGACGGGTTCGGCGAACTCCTCCAGCGTCATCGCCTCGTTCCAGCTGGCGTCGGCTGCCGTGCGCAGCAGCGGTTTGACCATCGACGTTGCGTGCGGAGGCATCGCGGCGACCCGCGAGCACCAGTCGTCGGCCGCGGTCAGCAGCTGATCATGAGCGACGACTTCGTGCACCAGGCCC
The DNA here is from genome assembly GCF_055419425.1 of Mycobacterium sp. IDUB_21. Lineage (NCBI taxonomy): Bacteria > Bacillati > Actinomycetota > Actinomycetes > Mycobacteriales > Mycobacteriaceae > Mycobacterium > Mycobacterium sp. IDUB_21. The sequence continues at coordinate 94,795 of NZ_JBVAXQ010000008.1, forward strand.
AGCCGTTGCGCGGTGCCGGCGTCGATGGGCTCGCCTCGCAGGTAGTAGGCCAACGCCCCCTGGTAGCCGAGCCGCCGCGTCAGGGCCCAGCTGGTACCCACCTCTGGAAGCAGCCCGAGCCGGCCGAACGCGGGCACGATCACCGCCCGATCGCTGGCGATGGTCAGATCGCAGGTCAGCGCCCAGGCCAGGCCGACACCCGCGGCGGCGCCGTTGAGTGCGGCGATGAAGATGGTGTCCGATGCGGCGATAAGCCTGGCGACACCGCCGAACTCGCGCCGAATCCACCGCCACACATCGGCCACCCCCTCCGGGGCCGGATCCGTGCGCCGTTCGGTGACGGTGGACATCATCTTCAGGTCGCCGCCGGCGCTGAATCCCGGGTCGGCACCGGTCAACACAACGGCGCGAACGTCCGGGTCGGCGTCGAGTGCGGTCAGCGCGCGCCGCAGCTGACGCACCAGCGGCGCAGACAGCACGTTGAGCCGGTCCGGTTCGTGCAGCGTCAGCACCGCCCGGTCGCCGCGGTGCTCGACGCGTACCCGGTCGGGTGCGTCCGGATCGTCTCCGTCGGCGACCAAACGGTTGTACAGGGATTCGGTCATCGTTCCTCCTCTTCTACTGGGCGGGTTTCTGGGCCCGCAACGCCACCCACGCCGCGTCGGCGAAGGTTTTGATGGCGCCGCGCGGAAGCCTCGCCGCTCCGCCGGCGAGCCAATAGCGGCTGAACTCCTGTGCCGGCCCGAACCACAATGCGGCCGTGATCGGAGTTTGAATCGGTCGCAGTGCGCCGTAACCCTGATGTGGGCGCCACCAGTCCCGGACAGCGGTGAAGAAATCCCCGTTGGACTCCCGCAGCGCCGGGCTGTCGCGCCGATCACCCAGCAGCAACTCCGCTTCACCCCGGTGCGCCGTCACCCACCGCAAGTGGTGGTCGACGCCGCCGCGAATCCCGCCCTCGGCGGTCGCGTGCGCCCGCAGCATGGTGATGAACCCGGCCTGGTACTCGGCCATCACTTGGGCGTACACCGCCGCCGCCAGCGCGGCCTTGTCCGGGAAGTGGTGATACAGCGCGCCCACGCTGACCCCGGCCTCCCGGCGGACATCTTCCAGGGTCGCGGTCAGCGCCTCGTTGGCGGCGAACCGCAGCCGTGCCGCCTTCAGCAGCTTGCCCCGCGCGTCCGATACCGACACGAGGACTACTCTACTTGAATCGAGGAATCCTCGGTAGATCAGGCTTCCGGTTGTAACCAGCGGGTATGCTCCGTGCGTGAGCACAGCGGTGGTGGTGGGCGGCGGGCCCAACGGGTTGGCTGCGGCGGTCACCTTGGCTCAACACGGTGTGCAGGTCAGCGTGCTCGAAGCCGCCGACGAGGTCGGCGGTGGCACCCGCAGCAGCGAGGCGATCATGGCCGGCCTGCTGCACGACCACTGCTCGGCGATTCACCCGATGGCGGTCGGTTCCCCGTTCCTGTCCGACCTGGACTTGGGCCGCTACGGCTTGCAGTGGCGCTGGCCGCAGGTGGACTGCGCGCATCCGCTCGACGACGGCAGCGCCGGGGTTCTCTACCGCTCCGTCGAGCAGACCGCAGCCGGCCTGGGCCGCGACGGCGGCCGCTGGCGACGGCTGTTCGATGGCCCGGTCGCCCGGTTCGATGCGCTCAACGAGGACATCATGGGCCCGTTGTTGCGGCTCCCGCACCATCCACTGACCCTGGCCCGGTTCGGCGCACCCACCGTGCTGCCCGCTTCGGCGTTGGCCCGCTGGTTTGCCACCCCGCAAGCGCGGGCGTTGTTCATCGGCGTTGCGGCACACGCGTTTCGCCCATTGCACTACCCGATGACCTCGGCGATCGGGCTGGGCATCCTCACCGCCGGACACCGGCACGGCTGGGCGGTGGCGGCCGGGGGATCACAGGCGATCACCACCGCCCTGGTCGCCGTGCTGGCCGAACTGGGCGGCACCATCGAAACCGGGGTAGCGGTGGAGTCGATATCGCAACTGCCGCCCGCCGACGTGACACTGTTCGATCTGGCTCCGGAGGCCGTGGCACGCATCCTGGGAGACCGGTTGCCGCGGCGGGTGGCCCACGCCTACCGCCGGTTCCGGCGGGGTCCGGGTGCCTTCAAGGTCGACTTCGCCGTCGATGGCGGCGTGCCCTGGACCAACGCCGACGCCCGGCTGGCCGGCACCGTACATCTGGCCGGGACTCATGCTGAGTTGGCCGCCACCGAGCGTGATGTTCACGCCGGCCGGATGCCCGAGCGGCCGTTCGTGCTGGTCGGCCAGCAGTACCTGGCCGACTCGCAGCGATCCGTCGGCGACGTCCACCCGGTGTGGACCTACGCCCACGTGCCCAACGGCTACACCGGCGACGCCACCGCGGCGATCATCGCCCAGATCGAACGGTTCGCACCGGGTTTCCGCGACCGCGTCGTCGGCCACGCCGTGCGCAGCACCACCGACATGGCGCTCTATAACCCCAATTTCGTGGGCGGTGACATCATGACCGGCGCAAAAGACCTCCGCCAGCTGACCTTTGGGCCGCGGGTCACGCTTTCGCCATACAGCACGGGAATTCCCGGCACCTACATCTGCTCGGCGGCGACCCCACCGGGGCCGGGGGCGCACGGCATGTGCGGTGCCAACGCCGCGCGCCTGGCGCTGGACTACTTGCAGTAATGAATCCGGCTGCGGCCCGCCGCAGTGTGTATCGCCGCACGGCCCTGTGAGCAGGTTGTGACATGTCTGCAACGGCGCGGCGTTAAAGGCGAAACAACCAATGCGCATTGTTTGACCAGCTTGGTCCGTATCCACCAGCTGTGTCGGCGAGGAGGTTGGGACTCTTGGATCGTTTTCCGACTATGGGGGTGCCGGACACCGGCGATACCGCCTGGCTGCTGATCAGCGCCGCGCTGGTGCTGCTGATGACACCCGGCCTGGCGTTTTTCTACGGCGGGATGGTGCGCGCCAAGAGTGTGCTGAACATGATCATGATGAGCGTCAGCGCGATGGGTGTGGTGACCGTGCTGTGGGTGCTCTACGGTTACTCGCTGGCCTTCGGTGACGACGTCGGCAATGTGGTCGGCCGCCCCACTGATTATTGGGGCCTGAAGGGCCTTATCGGTGTAAATGCGGTCCCCGCCGGTTCGGGCGGCACCACCCCCGCGGTTGAGATTCCGGTCGTCGGTACGGTGCCGCAGAGCGTTTTCGCCGCATTTCAGTTGATGTTCGCGATCATCACGGTCGCCTTGATCTCCGGGGCGGTCGCCGATCGGTTGAAGTTCGGCGGCTGGCTGTTGTTCGCCGCCCTGTGGTCGAGCGTCGTGTACTTCCCGGTCGCGCACTGGGTATTCGCATTCGACGGGGTCGCGGCGGCCCACGGCGGCTGGATCGCCAATAAGCTGCATGCCATTGACTTCGCGGGCGGCACCGCGGTGCACATCAATGCGGGCACCGCTGCGTTGGTGCTGGTGGTCATTTTGGGCAAAAGGACCGGCTGGCCGGGGGCGATGCGGCCGCACAATCTCCCGTTGGTCATGCTCGGTGCCGGCCTACTGTGGTTCGGCTGGTACGGGTTCAACGCCGGCTCGGCGGTCAGCGCCAACGGTGTCGCGGGGTCGACATTCATCACCACCACGGTCGCGGCCGCCACTGCGATGCTCGGTTGGCTGTTGGCTGAGAGGCTCCGCGACGGACATGCCACATCGCTGGGCGCCGCGTCGGGAATCGTGGCCGGCCTGGTTGCCATCACGCCGTCGTGTGCCGCGGTGAACGTCGTCGGTGCGCTGGTTATCGGTGCCGTCGCGGGCGTTGCCTGCGCATTGGCGGTCGGATTGAAATACCGTTTCGGTTTCGATGATTCGCTCGATGTAGTCGGGGTGCACCTGGTCGGCGGACTCATCGGCACCGTGCTGGTGGGATTCCTTGCGGCACCGGCGACCGCTGCGATCGCCGGTGGGACCGGCGTGTCCTCAGGCTTGTTCTACGGTGGCGGTACGCAGCAGTTGTGGCGCCAGATCGTCGGCGCGTTCAGCGTTGCGGCATATTCGGCGCTCGGTACGGCTGTCGTGGCGTTGATCGTCAAATACACCGTCGGACTGCGTCTTGGCGCGGAAGTTGAAGCCTCGGGCGTCGACGAAGCGCTACACGCCGAAAGTGGCTACGACTTCGGGGCTGTCGGCGGACCGGTTCCCATCCACCCCGCCGAAGAGAGGCGAGCCAATGAAACTGATCACCGCGATCGTCAAGCCATTCACGTTGGAGGACATCAGGATTGGGTTGGAACGAGCGGGGCTGCAGGGCATGACGGTCAGTGAAGTTCGGGGTTACGGGCGGCAGAAGGGCCACACCGAGGTCTACCGGGGGGCGGAGTACTCGGTCGATTTCGTACCCAAGGTGCGGGTTGAGGTCCTGGTCGACGACTTTGCGGTAGAACAGATTCTGGACATCATCGCGCGCGCCGCACGCACCGGCAAGATCGGCGACGGCAAAGTGTGGGTGAGCCCGGTGGAATCGGTGATGCGGGTGCGTACCGGTGAACGGGGAGCAGATGCCCTATGAGATCTGACCCGAGTTGATCGTGATGGGCCGCGATGACGCACAGCGATCGGGATCCCGTCACCCAGTCAGGGCGATGCTTCCGCACTGCAACTGATTTGTCGCTGGCGCGAGCCGAGATTCGGTCGGAGGCTGCGGGTCGATTGGATCCCGCTGCGCTACGCGACGCGTGGCGGCGGCTGCACGAATGCTGGTTGACCGCGAAGGCGACCGAGATCGGCATTGGGGCCGAGAGCGGATTCGCGATCGTCGCGACCGGCTCGCTGGGCCGGTGCGAGTTGCTTCCCGGCTCCGACTTGGACCTGTTGCTGTTGCACGACGGCAAGCCCGTCGCTGCTGTCGAGGAGGTCGCCGGGCTCCTGTGGTATCCGCTGTGGGACGCAGGCGTTCGCCTCGATCACAGCGTGCGCACCGTCGCCGAGGCCGTTGAGGTCGCCGGTGTTGATCTGCTTGCGGACCTGGGCATGCTTGAGGCGCGCCATATCGCTGGAGATGAGCGATTGTCGGCGCAACTCGTTCGCGAGGTGCGTCACCAGTGGCGGGACGGAATCCGTTCCCGTTACGGTGAACTCGTCGAAACGACGCACTCGCGGTGGCGGCGTAGCGGCGCGATCGCGCATCGTGTCGAACCCGATCTGAAATGCGGACGCGGTGGATTACGCGATGTTCAGTTGCTCAACGCGCTGGCGATCGCTCATCTCACGGATCGTGCGACTGTCCGCCGCTCGGAGAGCCGAGGAGGTTCGGTCGGTGCGGCCTACCTCCGACTGCTTGACGTCCGCACTGAACTGCATCGAGTGTCCGGCCGCGGGCACGACGTGCTGCTGGCCCAGTACGCCGACGAGATCGGCGCTGCGCTACGCATCGGCGACCGGTACGACCTGGCACGCAGCCTGTCCGATGCGGCCCGCACCATCAGTTACCGTGTCGACGCCGGCCTGCGGATCGCTGCCAATGCACTGCCGAGACGCGGAATTTCAGCCGTGCGGCCGCGGCTACGGCGGCCGCTGGACGACGGGGTGGTCGAATACGCCGGAGAGGTGGTACTGGCGCGCGACGTCCGACCCGAGCGCGATCCCGGTCTGGTGTTGCGGGTGGCGGCCGCGTCTGCCTGCACCGGATTGCCCATCGCGGCGGCCACGCTGAACCGTTTGGCCCACGACGCGCTCGAGCTGTCAGTGCCGTGGCCGCGGGAGGCCCTCGAGGATCTTTTGGTGCTGCTGGCTGCCGGCCCGGCGATGGTGGCAACCATCGAAGCGCTCGATCGCACTGGGCTGTGGGGTCGCCTGTTCCCGGAATGGGCGGCGATTCGCGATCTACCGCCCCGCGACCCCATCCACATATGGACCGTCGACCGGCATCTCATCGAGACGGCGGCTCTGGCTGCGGCGTTCACCACCCGGGTGGCGCGCCCCGACCTGCTGGTCCTGGCCGCCCTCCTGCACGACGTCGGCAAGGGCGGCGGTGGCGATCACAGCCTGATCGGCGCTCGGCTGGTCACCGAGATCGGTGCCCGGCTGGGCCTGTGGCCCTGTGATGTCGCGATGCTCTCCACGCTGGTGACGCACCACCTGCTGCTGTCGAAGGTCGCCACCCGCCATGACCTGAATGACCCGGACGTCATCGCCGGTGTTGCTGCGGCGCTGGGCGGGGATGTGGTGCTGCTGGAGGTGCTGCACGCGTTGACCGAGGTCGACGCGCTGGCCACCGGCCCGGCGCTGTGGAGCGCTTGGAAGGCGTCGCTGGTCGCCGACCTGGTTCGACGCTGTCGACTCCTCATGGCCGGTGAGGTAGTGCCGCAGGCCGATCCGGTCGCCGCCGAGTACGTCTCGCTGGCAGCAGCGCATGAAGTGCGCGTGGAACTGCACCCCGATTCCGACGGTCGTACCTACCGCGCCGTCATGTTCGGGCCCGAACAACGCGGTCTGCTGTGGAAGGCTGCGGGCGTGTTGGCGCTGAATGGGCTGCGGGTGCATGCGGCGACGGTCAACATTCGGCACGGGGCGGTGATCACCGAGTTCGTGGTGTCTCCGTATTTCGGCTCACCGCCGGCTGCCCAGCTCGTTTGTGAGCAGTTCAGTCTGGCGCTCGCGGACGACATCGACGTGCTCGCCGCGTTGCAGCGACGCCAGGGCGAGCCTCACCGAATCTCCGACGGCGGTGTTTCCGCAGGGGTGCCGGCGAGCGGTCCCTCGCCCTCGCCTCGCGTCTTGTGGTTCGACAGCACGCCCGGCCGGCTGATTCTCGAAGTCCGTGCAACCGATCGCCCCGGCCTGCTGGCTCGGCTGGCGGCAGCGCTGGAACAGTCCGGGGCCGACATCGTCTGGGCAAAAGCCACCACGCGGGGGGCAACGGTAGACGACGTGTTTTGTGTGGCGCCACCCGTGCCGGCGGATCGCGCGGTGATCGAGAAGCATCTGCTCGCCACATTGGATTGACTCAGCGTTGTCGCCAGGGCGGCTGACCACAAATCCGTCGCGGCCCGTTTCCGTCCCGGCCGCCATTTTCTGCTGTCGACCGGACATGGAGATCTTCTTTCGTCGGGTACGCAGATCAAATGGCAGCAGTCTGCCCACGCAGGTTTCCCGGCTTTCGGTACATCGGGCAGGGAAGCCGACGAATTCATCCAATAAGTGATTGGATGATTGCATTCGCTGAAAATGGCGTAGCAATGCGACCGTCCGTCCTGTGGGTCTATCTCCGGCCCGCAGGATCGGCCACGTGCCGGCCGGCGTGATTTCTACCGCTTCACCCACACCGGTGGTCATCGTCGAGGTAGCGCTGGGAGTCAGGGAGCTGCCAGGTACGGGGGATAGATTGTGAGCAAGACGAAACACGGACGAAATACCAGGAATGATGATGCGACGTTGCAGCAGGTTGGCGCCCGTACGGTTGGGCGTTGCCGGCGTGGCCCTGGCGGTTGGACTCAGCGGTGCCGGCATTTTGCCGGCCGGCATGACGGCGGCGGCAATTTTCCCGGCGGGTTACGTGGTGTCAGCGCCGGTCGCAGCCGCTGCTGGTTCCCAAGGCTGCATTATCGGCCTGAATTGTGGCTGTATTCGCTACCGCACCTGTCCGGGGGATCGACGGCGGCCGCCGGCACGCACACCCGAGCCCCGGCTGGACGGAGATGCCCCCGCTGTTGCCAGCGACCAAGGGGTAGCCCCAGCATTCACACGAACACCTGTTTGGGCATCACCGTCGGCTTGACGCCGTAGCGGGGCACACCTGAACCGAAGCCGGCGCGCCCGGCGGAGGCCGCCGATCCCATCCCGGCCGGCACGGCCTGCATCTGCGCGGCCTCGTCGGCGGCAGCGGTCCAGCCCGAGCCTGCCGATGTCGCGACCTCGGTACCCGCCGCCGCCGACCAGGTGACCGGTACCGACACCCCGCCGATGGTGGATGCCTGGCCCAGTCCTGCCAACACCGGCGCCGCACCGGATGCCAGCACGCCGGCCGGCTGCACCATGCCCGCCAGGACCGCTGGGCCCAAACCGGCCGCAAGACCTTCCGCGCCGACAACGTCGGATGCCAGGGTGGCCGGGCCCGCCAAGGCCAGGGTGTGGCCCAGCGACACCGCGGTCGGGATCGCGGTGCACACAAACCAAGCCGCGGTGTTCACGCCTCCGTTGATGGCATTCGAGAACAACGGAGTACCAAAAAAGAGGTCGGCGATATCCATGGCCGGCGACGTTGTCAGAGGCGAGGCGACCGCCTGCAGCGCCCCCTGCAGGGTGGAGACCGCTTGAGTCAGCTCCTGCTGGAGCCCGCCGGCGGCAATGGTACTGGCGATAGCCGACCCGGCAGGATTGGTCGTCTGCGGTGCCGGGGTCATCGGAGACAACGCTGCTGCGCTGGCCGACGAGGTGCTGTAGCCGACCATGGCCAGGGCATCTTGCGCCCACATCTGCAGGTAGTGGGCTTCGGTTGCCAGGATCGCCGGGGTGTTCTGCCCCAGAAAGTTTGACGCCACGAGTGCCGCCAGCTGGGCCCGATTGGCAACGATCACCGGCGGCGGCACCGTTGCCGCGCGGGCGGCCTCGAATGCGGCCGCCGAGGCCATTGCTTGCGAGCTCGCCTGCTGAGCGGCGGCGGCGGTGGAGTTCAGCCAGCCGACGTAGGGCGCCGTGGCGGCGGTCATCGACGCCGACGCCGGTCCCAGCCACTCTCCGGTCAGCTCCGAAATCACCGATTGGGTGGACGACGCCGACGACTCCAACTCGGCGGCCAGGCTGCTCCACGCCGACGCGGCCGACATCAGCGGCCCAGAACCGGCTCCGCTGTACATCCATGCGGAGATGATCTCCGGGGGTAACACTCCGAAATCGACGGACATGTGGGCACTCCCGTTCTCGAAGGGGCGGTTTGCTAGACGGCCGTCGGCTTGGGCACGACGGTGGGCTTGACGCCGTAGCGCGGCGCGCCGAATCTCCCGACGCCGCCGCCGGCCGAGCCTGCCGACGGCATCATGGCCGGCACCGCGGCCATGGCCGTCGCGTGTTGCGGGGTAACCAGACCCGCGGCCGCCAACCGGGCCGGAGCGGCGTTCGCGGCGGCGATCCCCTCGCCGGCCCAGCTCGGCGGTACCGACAAGGCGCCGACCGTGGCGGCCCGCGCCACGCCTGCTGCCACCGGTGCCGCGCCGACGCCGGCCGTCGTGGCCGGCGCCGCCACGCCGGCCAGCATTGCCTGGTCCATCCCGACCAGGCCTGCGGACCCGGCTGCTGCCTCTTCGGGAAAGTCGAGAAGACCGCCACCGGCCAGACCGAGCAGTGCAGAGCCGGCGGAGGCCCAGTTGCCCATCCCGATATTGCCGATGTTGGCGAGATTGCCGGACAGCAGCGACGAACTGCCGCTGGTCGGGACACCGAGGATGTTGGTCAACAACCCCTGGATCGCTGCGTCCAGCGACGTCGTCGACTGGTTGGTCGCCTCGGCAGAGGTATACGCACCGGCGTTCTGCCCCAAGACCTGCACAAGCTGCTGGTGAACGGCCGCCGCTTGGTCGCTGATCGACTGGTAGAGGCTGCCGTAGGTCGCGAACACGGCCGCCTGCATTTGGGATACCGGGTCCGTGCCCGCTGGGGCAATGGCGGTGGTGGGGCTCAGTACCGCTGCGTTCTGCGCGGCGAGGACTTCGCCAATACCCTGGAGTTGCCCCGCGGCTGAGGTCATCGCTTCAGGCGCTGCTTTCACAAATGACATGGGTGCTCCTCACGGACTGGTCGAGTGATTCCCGATGTTTGGTATAGCTCGCACGCTGAGAGTTGCACGAATTAGTGCGCGCTGGCGGTGTCGTAACACTTTGTTAGCGGCCGCACGTTCAATTTTAACGAAAATCTTTTGCCGGTGAGGGCTATGAAACTTCGCATTAATGGTCATGATTCGTGGCATTAACTGGGCAATTTCTCTAACACCACAGTTACATTTTTGACAGGTCCGATTTCCCTGGCCGCACGCGAAATTGTCCTGACCGTCAGCCAAATCCGCTGCTGCCGCACCGCCTCGACTGCAGCCGGATATCCGACACCGTTTAGGCTTGAGGGCGTGTTCGAATCACTGTCCGACCGGTTGACCGGTGCTCTTCAGGGGCTGCGCAGCAAGGGTCGGTTGACCGACGCCGACATCGATGCCACCGCCCGGGAGATCCGGCTGGCGCTGCTGGAAGCCGACGTGTCACTGCCGGTGGTGCGGGAGTTCATCGGCCGGATCAAGGACCGCGCCAAGGGCGCCGAGGTCTCCGGTGCACTCAACCCGGCCCAGCAGGTCGTCAAGATCGTCAACGAGGAGCTCATCGGCATCCTCGGCGGGCAGACCCGCACGCTCACCTTCGCCAAGACCCCGCCGACGGTGATCATGCTGGCCGGCCTGCAGGGCGCCGGTAAGACCACTCTGGCCGGCAAGCTGGCCACCTGGCTTCGCGGCCAGGGCCACACCCCGCTGCTGGTGGCCTGTGACCTGCAGCGACCGGGCGCGGTCAACCAGCTGCAGGTCGTCGGCGAACGGGCCGGGGTCGCCGTGTTCGCGCCGCACCCCGGTACCTCCGCCCACTCGCACGAGGCCCAGATCAGCGCGGGTGACCCGGTCGCCGTCGCCGCCGGGGGCCTGGCCGAAGCCAAGGCCAAGCACTTCGACGTCGTCGTCGTCGACACCGCCGGGCGCCTCGGCATCGACGAGCAGATGATGGCCCAGGCCGCCGCGATCCGCGACGCCGTGCAGCCCGACGAGGTGCTGTTCGTGCTGGACGCGATGATCGGCCAGGACGCCGTGGCCACCGCCGACGCGTTCCGCGAGGGTGTCGGGTTCACCGGTGTGGTGCTGACCAAGCTGGACGGCGACGCCCGCGGCGGTGCGGCGCTGTCGGTACGTGAAGTCACCGGCACCCCGATCCTGTTCGCCTCCACCGGGGAGAAGCTGGAGGACTTCGACGTCTTCCATCCCGACCGGATGGCCAGCCGAATCCTGGGCATGGGCGACGTGCTGAGCCTGATCGAGCAGGCCGAGCAGGTCTTCGACGCGCAGAAGGCCGAGGAGGCCGCCGCCAAGATCGGCTCCGGCGAGCTCACCCTGGAAGATTTCCTCGAGCAGATGCTGGCGATCCGCAAGATGGGCCCGATCGGCAACCTGCTGGGCATGCTGCCCGGCGCCGGCCAGATGAAGGACGCGCTGGCCGCCGTCGACGACAGCCAGCTCGACCGGCTGCAGGCCATCATCCGCGGCATGACCCCGGCCGAACGGGCCGACCCCAAGATCATCAACGCCTCCCGCCGGCTGCGCATCGCCAACGGCTCCGGGGTTGCCGTATCCGACGTCAATCAGCTCGTCGACCGGTTCTTCGAGGCCCGCAAGATGATGTCGTCGATGATGGGCGGCATGGGCCTGCCCGGCATGGGCCGCAAGAGCGCCAGCCGTAAGGCCAAGGGCAAGAACGCCAAGAAGGGCGGCAAGAAGCGGGGTCCGACTCCGCCGAAGACGCGGGGCCTTTTCGGTCCCGGCATGCCGGCCGGCTTCCCGGACTTGTCGCAGATGCCCGAGGGCCTCAACGAGCTGCCGCCAGGGCTGGCCGACTTCGACCTGTCCAAGCTGAACTTCCCGGGCCAGAAGTAATTTGGCGCTCCACGTCTCCGGCCGCGGGCTGCCCGACGAACAGCCTGTCGAGTATTGGATCGTCGACGGCCGCATCAGCGTCGAACCCGTCGACGGCGCGCAGACCGTCTTCACCGACGGCTGGATCATCCCCGGGCTGGTCGACGCGCACTGCCATCTGGGGATCGGCGCCGGCGGGCCGGTCGGGCTCGACGAGGCGATCGGCTACGCCGAGACCGAACGCCGCGCCGGGGTGTTGCTGCTGCGCGACCCCGGGGTGCCGATCGACACCCGCAGCCTCGACGACCGCGACGACCTGCCGCGCATCATCCGCGCCGGCCGGCACTTGGCGAAGCAGAAGCGCTACATCCCCGGCCTGGCGATCGACGTCGACGACGAAGCCCAGCTGCCGGATGCGGTGGCCGAGCAAGCCCGCGTCGGTGACGGCTGGGTGAAACTGATCGGGGACTGGATCGACCGTTCGGTGGGGGATCTGGCGCCACTATGGTCCGACGGCGTGCTCACCGATGCGATCGCGGCCGCGCACGCCAACGGTGCCCGGGTCACCGCCCACGTGTTCGGGGAAGATGCGTTGCCCGGCCTGATCGACGCCGGCATCGACTGCATTGAGCACGGCACCGGTATCACCGACGACATCATTTCGCTGATGCTGGCCCACGGCACCGCCCTGGTGCCGACGCTGATCAACATCGACAACTTCCCCGGCATCGCCGACTCGGCGGCCAAGTATCCGACCTACGCCGCGCATATGCGCGCGTTGCACGCCAGCTCACGGGACCGGCTGAGCGCTGCCCGGGAAGCCGGAATCCCGATCTACGCCGGCAGTGACGCCGGCGGCATGGTCGCCCACGGCCGGATCGCCGACGAGGTGGAGGCCCTGACCGGGATCGGGCTCAGGGCCACCGAGGCGCTCGGTGCGGCGTGCTGGGAGGCCCGGCGCTGGCTGGGCGCACCGGTGCTGGAGGACGGTGCACCGGCTGATCTGGTGTGCTTTAGCGCGGATCCGCGCCTTGGCCCCGACGTGCTGGGCCGACCGGATCTGGTGATGTTGCGCGGCCGGGTGTATTAGCCACGTCGGCGAACGTGCACTGACTGCGAGTTATCGCCGAGATTTTTCGCGCTGACTACACGTTCGGCGAGGGCGAGCACCCTTCTGACCGCTACAGGCTGCCGACGCCGGACATCGGCCCCTGCGCGAAACCCCAATCCAGCAGGGCGGCAGCTTGATCCCAGTAGTTCGGGCCGCCCTCGTGGATCAGCCCGTACATCATCGCCACCACCAGCCGCCGGCCGTCGCGGGCGGCCGCGCCGACGTAGGTCTTGCGGGCGGCGTCGGTGAATCCGGTCTTGCCGCCGATCGCCCCGGGGTAGCGGGCCAGTAACTCGTTCATGGTGACGATCGGTCGTTCACCGAACTCGGTGGGGAACATCGCCGAGGGCTGCGCGGTGATTCCGGCGAACACCGGGTTGGCCATCGCCGCCCGGAAGATGGCCGCCAGGTCATGCGGGGTGCTCGCCCCGGGTCCGCCGGGGCCGTCCAGCCCGGACGGCGTGCTGGCGTGGGTGCCGGTGGCTCCGACCGCGGCGGCTTTGGCGTTCATCTTCGCCACGGCCGCTTCCGGCCCGCCGAGCATGTCCGCGAGCGCGTTGGCGGCATCATTGCCCGACACCAGCAGCAGGCCTTCGAGCAGCTGACGGGTGGTGTAGCTGCGGCCGGGCTTGATCCCGACACAGTTGCACTCCACCGCGGTGTCGGCCGGGCTGGCGACCACGGTGTCGTCGAGGTTCAGCTCATCGAGCACCACCAGCGCGAGCAGCACCTTGATCGTGCTGGCCGGTGGGGTGGCGGCGTACCCGTTCTGCTCGGCGAGGATCTGCCCGGAGTCCAGGTCGGCGATGAGCCAATTCGGGGCCGGGCCGGCCGGGATCGGCGCCGACCCCAGCGGTTGCGCGACGTCGGCGACGGCGGTCACCGCGGGAGTGGCGAATAAGGCTGCCGCGGCCACGGCCAACAAGGCCAGAATCTTCCGCATGGCCGGTTACCCTACCGCCCCCAAGCACTGCAGTGTTCAATCGAGGAATGCTGAGCCAGGCCGAAATATCGGATCGGTGGGAGATCCAGCAACTGCTGGTCGACTACTCCACAGCCATCGACACGCGCAACTTCGATGACCTCGACGCGGTGTTCACCGACGACGCCTACATCGACTACCGCGCGATGGGCGGTATAGAGGGGCACTACCCGCAGGTGAAGGCCTGGCTGGCGGAGGTGCTGCCGAATTTTGCCGGCTACGCCCACATGCTGGGGTTGCCGTCGATCCGGGTGGACGGTGACGCCGCCACAGCACGCACGTTCTGTTTCAACCCGATGGTGTTCGGTGGCGAGAAACCCGCGACCATGCTGTTGGGCCTGTGGTACGACGACGAGTTCGTCCGCACCGCCGACGGCTGGCGGATGACCCGCCGCGTCGAGACCAAGTGCTTCGAGAAGCTGCCCTGAGCCGATTTCTGCTGACGGGGCCCGTTCTGGCACAATAGGCGGCTGTCCACCGTGCGACTGTGCCCTGTGAAGGGCGTGCGGTCACGCGGCGCAACACGCGAGGCAAAACCGGACGTGGGGTAAATCCGCCCCTGTCGCTGAATTGCAGCGTGCTACCAAGGAGTTAAGTCATGGCTGTCAAGATCAAGCTCACCCGGCTCGGCAAGATCCGCAATCCGCAGTACCGCATCTCGATCGCCGACGCGCGCACCCGCCGGGACGGCCGCTCCATCGAGGTCATCGGCCGCTACCACCCCAAGGAAGAGCCGAGCCTTATCGAGATCGACTCGGAGCGCGCCCAGTACTGGCTGTCGGTCGGGGCCCAGCCCACCGAGCCGGTGCTCAAGCTGCTGAAGATCACCGGTGACTGGCAGAAGTTCAAGGGACTGCCCGGCGCCGAGGGCAAGCTGAAGGTCAAGCCGGCCAAGCCGAGCAAGCTGGAGCTGTTCAACGCCGCACTGGCCGAGGCCGAGGGCGGCCCGACTACCGACGCCACCACGGCCAAGAAGAAGAAGGCGCCGGCCAAGAAGGCGGCCAAGGACGACACCGCTGAGGCCAAGGACGACACCGCTGAGGCCAAGGACGAGTCCGCTGAGGCCAAGGCCGAGGCCCCCGCTGCTGAGGCTCCCGCTGCTGAGGCCGCCGAGCCGGCCACCGAGAGCTGAGCGCGGCCATGAGTGCAGTGGTGGCAGATGCCGTCGAGCACTTGGTGCGCGGCATCGTCGACAATCCGGATGATGTCCGGGTCGACATGGTGACCAATCGGCGTGGCCGCACCGTCGAGGTGCACGTCCACCCCGACGACCTGGGCAAGGTGATCGGTCGCGGCGGCCGCACGGCCACTGCGTTGCGCACCCTCGTCGCCGGTATCGGTGGACGCGGTATCCGCGTGGACGTGGTGGACACCGACCGGTAGCCGGCCGGGTCATGGAGCTGACGGTAGGGCGGGTGGTCAAAGCCCACGGCATCACCGGCGAGCTCGTCGTCGACATCCGCACCGACGACCCCGAACTCCGGTTCGAGCCGGGAGCGAAACTGCACGCCCGGAAAGCCGGCGTACCGCAGCGTGATTACGTCGTCGAGACGTCGCGCCCGCACGGTGCGCGCCTGCTGGTGCGACTGGCCGGGGTCGGTGACCGGGACGGCGCCGATGCGTTACGCGGCAGTGTTTTCGTCGTCGACTCCGCCGACCTGCCGCCGATCACCGAGCCGGACACCTACTACGACCACCAACTCGAAGGTCTGCAGGTGCGCACCGGGGCGGGGGAGGAGATCGGCACCGTCACCGAGGTGCTGCACACCGCTGCCGGCGAGTTGCTCGCAATCAAGCGGACCGATGGCCGGGAACTGTTGGTGCCGTTCGTCGCCGCGTTCGTGCCCTTGGTGTCACTGGCCGACCAGGTCGTCGAGATCGATCCGCCCGACGGCCTGCTCGACCTGGAGTAGTAGGCGGCATGAAAGTCGATGTACTGACGATCTTCCCGGACTACCTGGACCCGATCCGGCAATCGTTGCCGGGCAAGGCGATCGAGTCCGGACTGGTCGAGTTGGGTGTCCACGATCTGCGGCGCTGGACCCACGACGTACACCGCTCGGTCGACGACACCCCCTACGGCGGTGGGCCGGGGATGGTGATGAAGGCCCCGGTCTGGGGTGAAGCACTCGACGAAATCTGTTCGGAGCAAACCGTTCTCGTCATACCATCCCCGGCCGGTGTGCGCTTCGATCAGGCGACCGCGCAGCGGTGGAGCCACGAACAGCATCTGGTGTTCGCCTGCGGCCGCTACGAAGGCATCGACCAGCGGGTTGCCGACGACGCCGCCCGGCGGATGCGGGTCGAAGAAGTGTCGATCGGCGACTACGTACTGGCCGGCGGGGAAGTCGCGGTGCTGGTGATGCTCGAGGCGGTGCTGCGGCTGATGCCCGGAGTGCTGGGCAATCCGGCGTCACAGCAGGATGATTCGCATTCCCCGGACCGCGATGGACTCCTGGAGGGGCCCAGCTATACCCGACCGCCGAGCTGGCGCGGCCTGGACGTTCCGGAGGTGCTGCTCTCGGGTGACCACGCCCGGATCGACGCCTGGCGCCACGACGCCGCGGTGGCGCGGACCAGGCAGCGCCGACCGGACCTGTTGGGCGAGTAGCGGACTAGGCCGTGGCGGGCCCTGCTTCGCCGCGCTCGCAATCTCCGCTAGATCCGGCCGCCGGGGAAGATCGTCTTGACGGCCTGGGTGATCGTGGTGCGCGCGGTGGTGTCGTCGCTGGGCTGCAGTGACTCGATCACCACCACGTAGCGACGGTCCGCGCCGACCACCCCGGTCGACAGGTGCATCCAGTTGTTGCCGATGCAGCACATCCAGCCCTGTTTGACCGCCACCGGCTCGTTGTACAGGCCCTCAGGAATCCCGAATCGCTGCGGGTAGCCGTCGATGCCAGTCGGGGTGGACAGTGCCAGGTCGTTGATGATGATGTTGGCCCGGTCTGCCGAAAGACCTCCGGAGCCGTTGAGCAGCATGTCGTAGTAGCGGGCCAGGTCGGGTGCGGTGCTGATGGTGTTCCACCAGGCGCCGTTGGACGGCGGCGACGTACCGGCCAGGCCGTAGCGGCTTGCCACCCGGGTGACGATGGCGTTGCCGCCGTGCTGACTCCAGAACGTCTC
This sequence comes from Mycobacterium sp. IDUB_21, assembly GCF_055419425.1. Taxonomy (NCBI): domain Bacteria; kingdom Bacillati; phylum Actinomycetota; class Actinomycetes; order Mycobacteriales; family Mycobacteriaceae; genus Mycobacterium; species Mycobacterium sp. IDUB_21. The sequence goes on from NZ_JBVAXQ010000008.1 coordinate 111,661, forward strand.
GGCGGCCCCGTCGTCCGAGGAACGCAGCATGAGATCCAAGGCGGCCTGGTCGTCCGCCGACAATCCGGTCTCCGGCTGGTGGATCAGCAGGTCGTCGGCGATGAACAGCTTGGCCACCGAGGCGGTGGCGATCGACCGGGTGTTGCCGTTGGTGACCAGTTGATGCGAGATCCGGTCCAGCACGGCCACCGAGATGTTGGCACCGGCCTTGGCCGCTTCCTCGGTCGCGTCCTGCATGCGCGCCGCGAGTCCGTCGACCACGGCAACCGGGGGGATGGCGGGTGCTCGGGGGGCTTCGATGGCGGTGGCCACCGGTGTCACCTCAGCCGCGCGGTACTGCGGGGGCCGGGTCGCGGCGGCACCGTAGACCTTCTCGTCGCAGCCGAATACCACCGTCGATATCACCATGACTATGGTCAACAAAAGCATCGATGGCCGCACGGCTGGTAGGCCTCCTCAACAGGTATCAGTCGGGGAACCGACATCTACGGGCTCGCCACACTGCTGCCATCGGCCCGCCGCATAGGTTACCGCGTGGACACCCGGATCGTGCAGTCCGCCTCCCCATCAGACTTATCACGCTCGCAGCCGTTCGCGCGGCAACGACCAGCGGCGATTTGCACGATTTCCCTGGTTGCGCCGCGTCTGGCACAATTGAGCAGTTGTCGCCCGGCAGTTGATTCTGCAGTGGGGCCCGGCGTCGTCCCGGTCACCGCACGATGCGACAATATGCCCGAACCCATCGGCTCGGTTACCGTCTGTACGCGCACGCCGCGTGCAGCCCGGTCGGCAGCCGCGACCCGCGAGGAAGTGTTTCCGCAATGAACACGCTGGACATCGTCGACAAGGCGTCGCTGCGCGACGACATCCCGGCCTTCGGCCCCGGCGACACGGTCAACGTGCACGTCAAGGTGATCGAAGGCGCCAAGGAGCGGATCCAGGTGTTCAAGGGTGTGGTCATCCGCCGGCAGGGTGGCGGCGTCCGCGAGACGTTCACCGTCCGCAAGGAGAGCTACGGCGTCGGCGTGGAGCGGACCTTCCCGGTGCACTCGCCCAACGTCGACCACATCGACGTTGTGGTCCGCGGTGACGTCCGCCGCGCCAAGCTGTACTACTTGCGCGAACTGCGCGGCAAGAAGGCCAAGATCAAGGAGAAGCGCTGACTCACCGAATCCGTGCCGGGCTTACTCCGGTCGGTATCCGGCGCTGCTGACGCGGTCACTACCCTGATCTCGTGACCGAAACCACGGGCTCGTCACCCGAGAACACTCCCGAGGCCGACCAGCCCGAGGCCGAGCAGTCTGAAGCCGTCGTCGGCGCGTCCGAGGCGGGCGCACCCGAGGACCGCAAGCACACCACGCTGCGCGAGTCGACCGTGCTGGTGGTGACCGCGCTGGTGCTGTACTACCTCATGTTGACGTTCGTGGCGCGTCCGTATCTCATCCCGTCGGAGTCGATGGAACCGACGCTGCACGGCTGCCACGGATGCGTCGGTGACCGGATCATGGTCGACAAGGTCACTTACCGGTTCACCGCTCCGCGCCCCGGCGACGTGGTCGTCTTCCGGGGCCCGCCCTCGTGGAACGTCGGTTACAAGTCGATCCGGTCCGACAACACCGCGGTGCGCTGGGTGCAGAACGCCTTGTCCTTCATCGGGTTCGTCCCGCCCGACGAGAACGATCTGGTCAAGCGGGTCATCGCGGTGGGCGGGCAGACGGTGCAGTGCCGCAACGACACCGGCCTGACCGTCGACGGCAAGACACTCGACGAGCCCTACCTGAATCCGGCCACCCTGATGGTGGACCCGATGGTCTACCCCTGCCTGGGCAACGAGTTCGGTCCGGTGACCGTGCCGGAAGACCGGCTGTGGGTGATGGGTGACAATCGCACCCATTCGTCGGATTCGCGCGCACACTGCGACACCGTGGCGGTCCAGCCCGATCTGCAGCATCGGATCCTTTGCACCGGTGAGGATCTCGACACCGGCACCGTCCCGGTGAGCAACGTGATCGGCAAAACCCGGTTCATCGCCTGGCCGCCGTCGCGTTGGGGACCGGTGAAAGCGATAAACCCGCAGCAGGGCCCGTAACGATGGCCCCGGCCTGGCCGCCGCGCACGGTGATCCGCCGCTCACCGGGGTTACGCACCCTGGAGTCGGCGCTGTACCGAAGTGGGCTGGGCCCGGTGGCCGGCGTCGACGAAGTGGGCCGCGGCGCCTGCGCCGGACCGCTGGTGGTGGCCGCTTGTGTGCTCGGGCCGGGCAGGCCCGCTGCGCTGGCGGCGCTCGATGACTCCAAGAAGCTCACCGAGAAGGCCCGTGAGCAGCTGTTCCCGGTGATCCGCCGGCACGCGCTGGCCTACCACGTGGTGTTCATCGCACCGGCCGATGTCGACGTGCGGGGCGTGCACGTGGCCAACATCGAGGGCATGCGGCGCGCGGTGGCCGGGCTGGCGCTACGGCCGGGCTACGTGCTCTCCGACGGGTTTCGGGTGCCGGGCCTGCCGATGCCATCGCTTCCGGTGATCGGCGGTGACGGCGCGGCCGCCTGCATCGCCGCGGCGAGCGTGCTGGCCAAGGTCACCCGGGACCGTTACATGGTGGCGCTGGACGATCCCGGTTACGGCTTCGCCGAGCACAAGGGCTATTCCACCGCCGCGCACACCGCGGCGCTGGCGGCATTGGGGCCGTGCAGCCAGCACCGCTACTCGTTCATCAACGTGCGCAACGTGGCGGCGCTGGCGACGGCGACGACAGGGACAATGGGGACGAACCGAGCAGAAGGACGGCTGAGCAGATGAGTGCCGAAGATCTCGAGAAGTACGAAACCGAGATGGAACTCTCGCTGTACCGCGAATACAAGGACATCGTGGGGCAGTTCAGTTACGTCGTGGAGACCGAGCGGCGGTTCTACCTGGCCAACAGTGTGGAGATGGTGCCGCGCAACGCCGACGGCGAGGTGTATTTCGAGCTGCGGCTCGCCGACGCGTGGGTGTGGGACATGTATCGGCCGGCGCGGTTCGTCAAGCAGGTCCGGGTGGTCACGTTCAAAGACGTCAACATCGAAGAGGTCGAAAAGCCCGAGCTGCGGCTGCCCGAATAACACCGCAGCGTCGCAGCTGTGTCTACAGCTTCGCCGCTCCTTCGTCGAGCCTCGCTGAACCGTCGGGTTCGGTCTAGGCTTGCACCATGACCGCTGTCGACCGTGCCGTCTCCCGCCGGGAGATCACCGATGCCCTGCTCAAAGCCATGGAACGTCGCCACGAGGTACTCGACGTCATCGTCGATTCCGACGACCGCGGGTCTGCTGTGCAGGCGATCGCGAACCTGCTCGGCACCTCACCGGCGGGGTGCGAAGCGGTGATCGGAATGTCACTGGATCAGCTGACGAAGGAGTCCCGCAGCAGGATCGCCGACGAGCTCGAGGACCTGAACAACGAGCTGACGTTCATCCTCGGTGATCGGCCGGCGAGCTCCGGTGAGACCTTGCTGTTGCGCCCGTTCACCGGTGGCCCGGACCGCGACATCTTCGAACTGCGCACCACCGACGTCGGCGCCAGTGGGGACGGGTCCGGCGCCCCGGCCGGCGGTCTCGACGACGAGATCCATTCCGCGCTGTCTCGAGTGGATGACGAAGACGCCGCCTTGTTCGTCGCCCTCGACGGTGCGCAGAAGGTCGGGATGGTCTTCGGCGACCTTGCTCGCGGTGAGGTGAACGTACGGATCTGGATCCATCCCGAATACCGCAGGAAGGGCTACGGCACCGCCGCGCTGCGCCGTGCGCGCTCCGAGCTGGCGGCCTGCTTCCCCGGGGTTCCGCTGGTGGTTCGCGCGCCGGGCGCACACGCCGGCTAGTCTCCGATTTCCCCGGCGACTGTGGATGAAGTCGGCACTGGGGATAACTGAGTGCGGTGCAGCCGTTTTCGGTGCTGCGCGGCTCGACGCTGTCGGTGGGATGACCGAATCTGGGCGGCATGACAACCATGACGCGCGCCGAGCTCGGGGCGTTCGGGGAACAACTGGCCGTCGACCACCTGATAGGGCAGGGGTGGGCCATTCTGGCGCGCAACTGGCGCTGCCGGTATGGCGAACTGGACGTGATCGCCGCCGATCCGGCCGCCCGCACGGTGGTTTTCGTCGAGGTGAAAACCCGCACCGGTGACGGTTTCGGCGGGCTGGCGTACGCGGTGCCGCCGCAGAAGTTGCGCCGATTACGCAGGCTGGCCGGAGCCTGGCTCGCCGGTCAGCAATCCCACTGGGACGACGTCCGCGTGGACGTGATCGGGGTACGGATCGGGCGATATCCGGCTCCGGAGATCACCCACCTGCAGGGGGTGGGCTGATGGCGCTGGGGCGGGCGTTCTCGGTCGCGGTGCGCGGCCTCGACGGTGAGATCGTGGAGATCGAGGCCGACATCACCTCGGGGCTGCCCGGGGTGCATCTGGTGGGCCTGCCCGATGCCGCCCTGCAGGAGTCTCGGGATCGGGTGCGGGCGGCGATCACCAACAGCGAGCAGCGGTGGCCGGCGGCCCGATTGACGCTGGCGCTGTCCCCGGCGACGCTGCCGAAGATGGGGTCGGTCTACGACCTGGCACTGGCCGCCGCGGTGCTCTCGGCGGACTGCGGCACCCCTTGGCCGCGGCTGGAGAAGACGGTGTTGCTCGGCGAGTTGGCACTGGACGGACGGGTGCGGCCGGTGCACGGGGTGCTGCCCGCGGTGTTGGCCGCCAGGAACGACGGCTGGGCGCGTGCGGTGGTACCGGTGGACAATCTCGCCGAAGCCAGCTTGGTGGACGGCATCGACGTCTACGGGGTGGCGACGCTGGGACAGCTGCACGGCTGGCTGGAGGGGGCGGCATGGCTGCAGGAGCGGATCACCACGGTGTCCCCGGTCCTGGAAACGGCCTTGGAACCGGCCACCGACCTGGCCGAGGTGGTCGGCCAGGCCCAAGCCCGTTTCGCGGTTGAGGTGGCCGCCGCCGGATCACACCATCTGATGCTGACCGGACCGCCCGGGGTCGGCAAAACCATGTTGGCCCAACGCCTTCCGGGACTGCTGCCGCCGTTGACCGAAAGTGAGTCGCTGGAGGTCACCGCGATTCACTCGGTCGCCGGGCTGCTGTCGGGTTGCGCACCGTTGATCAGCCGCCCGCCGTTCATCGCCCCGCACCACAGCTCCAGCGTCGCGGCGCTGGTCGGTGGTGGCTCCGGTATGGCACGGCCGGGCGCGGTGAGCCGCGCCCACCGCGGGGTGCTGTTCCTCGACGAGTGCGCCGAGATCCGGGTAAGTGCCCTGGAGGCGTTGCGGACACCGTTGGAGGACGGGGAGATCCGACTGGCCCGGCGCGACGGGGTGGCCTGCTATCCGGCCCGGTTCCAACTGGTCATGGCGGCCAACCCCTGTCCGTGCGCCCCGGCCGACCCGCGCGACTGCACGTGCAAGTCGATGGAGAAGCGGCGCTACCTCGGCCGGCTGTCCGGGCCGCTGCTGGACCGGGTGGATCTGCGGGTCGAGATGCATCCGGTGCGCGCCGGTGCGTTCTCCGCCGTCGACGGGGAGTCGACGGCGGCGGTGCGGGCCCGGGTGTCCGACGCGCGAGCCGCGGCGGCACAACGCTGGGGGCCACATGGCTTTCATACCAACGCCGAGGTCAATGGAGCGTTGCTGCGCCGCAAGTTTCGGCTCGGCGCCGCGGCGATGGCACCGCTGCGCACCGCGTTGGACCGCGGCCTGCTGTCGATCCGCGGCGCCAACCGCAGCCTGCGGGTGGCCTGGACGCTGAGCGATCTGGCGGGCCGGAGCTCACCCGGTCCGGATGAGGTCGCCACCGCACTGAGCTTTCGCCAGCCGGGAGCGGGCTGATGAGCCCTGCCGGCGACGAGGTAATGCGGGCTTGGGCCTACCTGTCCCGGGTTGCCGAACCGCCGCGCCCGGATCTGTCCGCGCTGGTCGGGCGGGTTGGTCCGGTCGAGGCGGCGGAGCGGATTCGGTGTGGCGCCGTCGATGCGGAACTGGTCAAGTACACCGAAGCCAGACGGGAAATCGACTTGGCTGCAGCCGATCTGGAGTTATTGGCCCGCCGTGGCGGTCGGCTGCTCACCCCCGATGACGAGGAATGGCCGCTGCTGGCGTTCGCCGCGTTCGGCGGCGCCGCGGCTGCGAAAAGGCCGGACTGCCGTGCACCGCTGGCGCTCTGGGCGGTGGGTCCGGCGCGCCTGGACGAGACCGCCGAACGCGCCACCGCGATCGTCGGGACCCGGGCCGCGACCGCCTACGGCGAACTGGTGGCCGCGGACCTGGCCGCCGGACTGGCCGAACACGATGTGGCGGTGGTATCCGGCGGCGCTTACGGAATCGACGGGGCGGCCCACCGCGCCGCGCTCGCCGTCGACGGCACGACGGTGGCGGTGCTCGCCGGCGGAATCGACATCTGTTATCCGGCAGGCCATTCCGCGCTGCTGCACCGCATCGGCGGGCACGGGCTGCTGGTCACCGAATATCCGCCCGGTGTCCGCCCGGCCCGGCACCGATTTCTGACCCGCAACCGGTTGGTGGCGGCGCTCGCCGGCGCGACGGTCGTGGTGGAGGCCGGCTTGCGCAGTGGCGCGGCCAGTACCGCCGCATGGGCGCGGCTGCTGGGCCGGCCGGTGGCCGCGGTTCCCGGGCCCGTCACCAGTGCGGCCTCGGCCGGCTGTCACGTGTTGCTGCGCGGGGGCGCCGAACTGGTGACCCGAGCCGATGAGGTGATCGAGCTGGCCGGGCGGATCGGGGAGCTGGCGGCCGAGCCATCGCGGCCGGCCACCCCGCTGGACGGGCTCAGTGACGCCGAACGTCAGGTCTACGAAGCATTGCCGGGCCGCGGCGTGGCGACCGTCGATCAGGTCGCGGTGGCAGCGGGGCTGCCCTCGGCACAGGTGTTCGGGCCGCTGGCGATGTTGGAGGTGGCGGGCTTGGTGCAGCGGCGTGACGGCAGCTGGGCGATAGTCCGGGGCAGCCGGTAGCTCGTATAGTCGGCGGGGCAAGCCAAGACGGGGAGGCAACGTGGCAGGACGACCGGTTCACACCTTCGCAGTAGTGCGTAGCGAGCAACTGTCGGAACATATGGTGCGGGTGGTCTTGGGTGGCACCGGATACGACACGTTCCGCCCGAGCGAATTCACCGACTCCTACGTCAAGGTTGTCTTTGTGCCCTACGGAGTCGACGTCGCCGCACTCCCGCAGCCGTTGACGCTGGACAGCTTCGACGGGCTGCCGGACGAGGATCGTCCGGTGATCCGCACCCTGACGGTGCGGCGCGCCGATCCGGTCGCCCGCGAGATCACCATCGATGTGTCCGTGCACGGCGACCACGGCGTCGCTGGGCCGTGGGCCGTCGGCGCACAGCCCGGTCAACCGGTCTATCTGATGGGCCCCAGCGGCGCATACGCGCCCGACCCCGCGGCCGACTGGCACCTGCTGGCCGGTGACGAGAGCGCGCTGCCGGCGATCTCGGCCGCCCTGGAAGCACTGCCGGACGACGCGGTCGGCAAGGCTTTCATCGAGGTCGCCAGCCCAGCGGACGAGATCGCGCTGACCGCGCCGCAGGGGGTGCAACTGAACTGGCTGCACCGCGGCGGGCGTGCCGATTCGGTCGGGCAGGATCGGGCCGGCGACAACGCCCCGCTGGTCGAGGCGGTCACCACCACCCTGTGGCTGCCGGGACAGGTTCAGGTGTTCATCCACGGCGAGGCGCAGGCCGTCATGCACAACCTGCGGCCCTACATCCGCAAGGAGCGCGGGGTGGAGGCCAAGTGGGCGTCGATCTCGGGTTACTGGCGGCGCGGTCGTACCGAAGAGACGTTCCGGCAATGGAAGAAGGAGCTCGCCAGCAAAGAGGCGGCAGAAGCTGCGGCAGGCTAGCGGCATGGCATTCGGGGACTACCAGTTCGAGATCTACCTGCAGGGCCTGGCCGGGGTGGTGCCTGCGCTGCCGATGACCTACACCGAATTGGAGGCCAAAGCCGCTGCGGCGCTTTCCCCGTCGGTGTGGTCATACGTCGCCGGCGGCGCAGGCGACGAGCGCACCCAGCGGGCCAACGTGACGGCCTTTGACCGATGGGGACTCATTCCGCGGATGTTCGTCGGCGCCGCCGAGCGCGACCTGTCGATCGAGATGTTCGGGTTGCGCCTGCCCTCGCCGATCTTCATGGCGCCGATCGGCGTCATCGGCATCTGCGCTCAGGACGGCCACGGCGACCTGGCCAGTGGACGGGCCGCGGCGGCGACCGGTGTCCCGCTGATGGTGTCCACCCTCACCGCAGATCCGCTGGAGGACGTCGCTGCCGAATTCGGCGACACACCCGGGTTTTTCCAGCTGTACACGCCCAAGGACCGGGAACTGGCCGCCAGCCTGGTGCGCCGTGCCGAGGCGGCCGGCTACAAGGCGATTGTCGTCACCCTGGACACCTGGGTTCCGGGCTGGCGTCCGCGGGATCTGGCGACGTCGAACTTCCCGCAGCTGCGCGGGCACTGCCTGGCCAACTATTTTTCCGATCCGGTGTTCCGCGCCGGGCTGGCTCAACCGCCCGAGGAGAACCCGCAGGCCGCCGTGCTGTCCTGGGTACAGACCTTCGGCAACCCGCTGACCTGGGATGACCTGCCCTGGTTGCGGTCGTCGACCGATCTGCCGCTGATCGTCAAGGGTATTTGTCACCCCGACGACGCCCGGCGCGCCAAAGACGGCGGCGTGGACGGCATCTACTGCTCCACCCACGGCGGGCGCCAGGCCAACGGCGGGCTGCCGGCGCTGGACTGCCTGCCGGAGGTGGTGGCGGCCGCCGACGGACTGCCGGTGCTGTTCGATTCGGGCATCCGCACCGGCGCCGACATCATCAAGGCCCTGGCGCTGGGCGCGACCGCGGTGGGAATCGGCCGACCGTACGCCTACGGGCTGGCGCTGGGCGGAGCCGACGGGATCGTGCATGTGCTGCGCTCGCTGCTGGCCGAAGCCGACCTGATCATGGCGGTCGACGGTTACCCGTCACGGCTTGATCTCACCCCGGACACGCTGCGGCGCGTCACCTGAGCGATTGGGCGGCTTCTGCCACCGTGAGCCGGTGGACGCGATTCTCGAGGAGTTCGACGACTACCTGGCCTTGGAGCGGGGACGTTCCGAACACACCCGGCGGGCCTACCTCGGTGATCTGCGTTCGCTGTTCGTATTTCTCGGCGAGCGCGGCCACCGCGGCATCGACGGCCTGAGCCTGCCACTGCTGCGAAGCTGGCTGGCCGAGCAGGCCGGCGCCGGTGCGGCCCGCAGCACGCTGGCCCGCCGCACCTCGACGGTCAAGACCTTCACCGCCTGGGCTGCCCGGCGCGGCCTGCTGACGGCGGATCCCGGTGCGCGTCTGGCGCTGCCCAAGGCCCGCCGGACCCTGCCCGCGGTACTGCGCCCAGATCAGGCGCACGCGGCGATGATCGCCGCGAAATCCGGTGCACAGCAAAATGATCCGCTTGCGCTGCGGGACCGATTGATCGCCGAACTGCTCTATGCCACCGCGGTGCGGGTCAGCGAACTGTGCGGCCTGGACGTCGATGACGTCGACAGCTCACGCCGGGTGCTGCGGGTGCTCGGTAAAGGCAACAAGCAGCGGACCGTGCCGTTCGGCGTGCCGGCCGCCGAGGCACTGCAGGCCTGGCTGGCCCGCGGGCGCCCACCGCTGTCGACGGCGGAGTCCGGCCCGGCCCTGCTGCTCGGAGCCCGCGGCGGGCGCCTGGACCCGCGGCAGGCCCGCACCGTCGTGCACCAGACCGTTGCCGCGGTCGGTGGCGCGCCCGATATGGGGCCGCACGGGCTGCGCCACAGCGCGGCCACTCACCTGTTGGAGGGCGGCGCGGACCTGCGCGTCGTGCAGGAGTTGCTCGGCCATTCCAGCCTGGCCACCACGCAGCTCTACACCCACGTCACCGTCGCCCGGTTGCGCGCGGTGCACGACCAGGCCCACCCCCGGGCCTGACGACTACTCAAGCCGCAGACCCCGTGTCGTTGATGTCGGGCAGTGGTCGGCGGCAGATGTCGTGTGCCTCGTCAGCGGGCATGCCGAACAGGCGCAGGACGTCTTCGGTGACCCGGTCGGCGCAGTGGGCGTCGTCGCGGTCGGGTTGATTCTGCAGGAGTTGGCCCAGTCCGAGGAGCGCGCCGCCGGCGACTGAGAGCGCCAGCTCAGGGTCGTCCACGTGAAAGCGGCCGGCCCGGGCGGCGGCGGTGATGTCGCGGAGCGCGCGGGGAGCCAGACCACGGTCGGAGGACAGCAGGCTCAAGCCGTTGGCGAGCAGGATCTGGCTTTCCTGCGGTCGTCGGCGAAACAGCCGCCCGGTGAGCCGGAAGCTGCAGGCAAACGCTTCGGCGGGATCGTCGATCGGTGCGGTGAGCTGATCCAGCAGTGCGCCGTGGATGTCGAGGACCTCGGCGACCGCGGCGTCGAAAAGCTGTTCTTTGCTGTCGAAATGGTTGTAGAACGAGCCCATCCCGATGTCAGCGGCCTGGGTGATTTCCAGCACCGGTGCGTTGAGCTTGCCGGCGGCGATGAACCCCTGGGCCGCCTTGATCAGGGCCGCGCGGGTGCGTTGTTTGCGCCGCTGCACACGGTTGACGGGCACTGCTGGTTGAGCGGTCATGGTCACCTCAGCTTCACTGGCGTCCCGATTTTAACAGGAATAACCACTTTTGAGGATTTCGTCAGATCTACCTTGACTGAGCGTCGTGTCGTGTGTGACGATTTCGTCAGTAAAGCGGAGGGGTTGGGATGAGTGACCGAATCGGCACCCGTGGCGGCCCGCACAGCGACCTGCACAGCGAGCAGGGCGCGCGCATCGGCGAGCATCGGGGCCGGTCGCCCAATCCGGTGATCAAAGTCGTCGATATTGCCTGGCTGGAGTTCGAGAAGTCTGACCTTGCCCGCGCCGAGGCGTTCGCCCGGGCGTTCGGGTTCGCCACCGTGCTGCGCACACCGGGCGAACTGCAACTGCGCGGCAGCGACCCGGGGGCGCCGTGCGTGGTCCTGCGCCGCGGGGCCCGCAGCCGGTTCGCCGGCGTCGCGTTCCGGGCCGCGGACGAGGCCGACGTGCTGCGACTGGCGGAAGCCAACGGTGCGCCGACCCGGGCGCTGCCGGACACCATCGGCGGACTGTCGGTGGATCTGGCCGACCCGAGCGGCGTGCCGGTCCGCGTCGTCGCCGGCATGCATGCCCTGCCCGCACTGCCCGGCCGGCAACCGCACGTCTTCAACTTCGGCCACGATCTGCACCGCACGAACGCCACGACCCGCCCACCCCGGGTTCCCGCCACGGTGCAGCGCCTCGGCCACGTGGTACTGCAAACCCCCAGGTACACCGATGCGCTCAACTGGTACCTCGACAACCTGGGCATGATCGTCAGTGACTTCCTGTACTTTCCCGGCCAGCGCGAGCGGGGACCGGCGCTGAGCTTCATCCGCTGTGACCGCGGCGCCACGCCCGCCGATCACCACACGCTCGCGCTGGCACTGGGGCCGGCGAATCGCTACGTGCACTCGGCGTATCAGGTCGGCGATCTCGACGCACTGGCCGCCGGTGGCGAGTACCTGCGCGAGCGCGCCTATCGCCGGTCGTGGGGGATCGGCCGCCACATTCAGGGCAGCCAACTGTTCGACTACTGGCGTGACCCCGACGGTTTCCTGGTCGAACACTTCGCCGACGGTGACATGTTCGACAACACTCTCGAACCCGGCTGGGCGCCGTTCACCGGGTCCGGCCTGGCGCAATGGGGACCGCCGGTCACCAAGGACTTCCTGGGCATCAGACCCGGCCAGCTACCAGGCGAGGCGCGAGCGGTCATCGGCGCGCTTCGCGGCGACAACGAGTTCGACCTCACCCGCTTGCGCGGATTGCTGAAAGCAGCCAACTCATGACCACTGCCATCCTGCGCACCACCGAGGGCTGGTGGGTCAAAACGTCCACCGGCGCCGCACCGATCGCCACCACCGCGACCAGCACCGGCGAGCTGCTCTCCGACCGGGCGGCCATCGAGGCCGCCGCGCGCGGCAGCGACACCGTTGCGCACGAGCGCGGCACACTGATCTCTCCGGTCACCGCCCCGTGCCGGGTGGTCGCACAGATGACCAACTTCACCTCGCACGTCAAAGACGCCGGCATGGACCCCAAATCGGTGCCGCTGACCTTCTTCCGAAAGGCCTCGGGATCGATCAACGGCCCGTGCGACGACATCATCAAACCCAGCCACGTCCGGTGCTTGGACTACGAGGTGGAGATCGGCCTGGTGCTCGGCCGCGATATTCCGGTCGGCACCGCTATCTCCGAGTCCAACCTTTCCGACTACATCGCCGGTGTCGTCGTGACCAACGATGTGTCCGCGCGCGATATCCAGCTGCCGCAGACGCAGTTCTACGAGGCCAAGTCCTATCCGACCTTCACCCCGGTCGGGCCGCAGCTGGTGTTGCTGGACGCCGCCGAACTCAAACGCTTCGGGGAGCTGCGGCTGCAGCTGCGGGTCAACGGCGAGCTGCGCCAGAACTCCACCGTCGGCGCCGACATGATCTATCCGCCGGTGCAGGCGCTGCAGGCACTGGCCCGGTTCCAGCACCTGTCCGCCGGAGACCTGGTGTTGACCGGCACGCCGGCGGGTACGGCGCTGAGCGCTCCGCCCAAGGCGGTCGAGATCCTCGCCTCGTTGCTGCCGCCGGCAGTGAAGTGGAAGGCCTTCTTCAAGCGGCAGGCGGCCAACCCCAAGTACCTGCGCGACGGCGACGTGGTGGAAGCCGCGGTGGCCACCGACGACGGTTCGATCGACCTCGGAAGCCAGCGCTCCACGGTCAGGTACGGGTGAGGATGGCCGCCGAGGCCGGCCGCCATGTGCCGGTCGTCATCGTCGGCGCCGGGCCCACCGGCGTCGCCGCAGCCACCCTGCTGGCCCAGTACGGTGTCGAGACTCTGCTACTCGAGCGCTGGGCCGACGTGTATCCGCAACCGCGCGCTGTGCATATGGACGACGAGAGCTGCCGCATCGTCGCGCGCCTCGGCCTCGCGGAGGAGTTCGCCGCGATCTCGCGGCCCGCGCATGGACTGCGGCTGGTCGACGAACAAATGGGCGTGCTGGCCGAATTCCGCCGTGACACCACGTGCAGCGTCCACGGGTTCCCCCAGGCCAACATGTTCGACCAACCCGAGTTCGAAGCCCTGCTACGCGCCAACCTGCAGCGCTACCCGAGTGCCGAGTTACGGGGCAACGCCGATGTCACCGACATCGCCGATGACGGCCGGGGACGCCTGCGGGTGCGCTTCACCGACCGGACCGCCGGTGACGAACACGTCGTCGACGCCGACTACCTGCTGGGTTGCGACGGTGCCAACAGCATTGTGCGGGCACGGATCGGCGCCCGGATGCGCGACCTGCACTTCGAGCAACGCTGGCTGGTCGTCGACGTCGCCAGCGCCGCCGACCTTCAGCAATGGGACGGCGTTCATCAGGTCTGCGACCCGCGGCGCGCCGGCACCTATATGCGGATCGGCGACACCCGCTATCGGTGGGAGTTCCAGCTGCTGCCCGGCGAAACCGCCGCCGACTTCGCTGGCCTGACCGACCTGCGGCCGCTGCTCGCGCCCTGGCTGGCCCACGTGGCAACCGAACGGCTCGAACTGATCCGGGTCGCCGAATACACCTTCCGGGCCCGGATCGCCGACCGGTGGCGCCGCGGCAACATCTTCCTGCTCGGTGACGCCGCGCATCTCACGCCGCCATTCGTCGGCCAGGGCATGGGTGCGGGGTTACGCGACGCGATGAACCTGGCCTGGAAACTCGCCGGCGTGGCCGGCGGCGCGCTGCCGCGCACCGTCCTGGACAGCTACCAGCAGGAGCGCCAACCGCACACCCGGCACATGATCCAGCTGGCGCTCACGATGGGCTGGTCGATGACCGCCGGCGGCGACGCCGGAAACCTGCTGCGCCGGCTCGCGCTCCCACGGCTGCAGCTGGTTCCCGGACTGCGTCACAAACTCCTCGACAGTGCGACCCCCGCGCTGCACCGCTCGCCACTGGTCATCAAGGCCCGCACGCCGCGGCGCTTGGCCGGCTCGCTATGCCCGAACCCGGTCCTGCCCGGCGGGCAGCGCTTCGACGCCGTGCTGGGAGCCGGCTTCGCCGTCGTGAGCAGCACCCCGCTGGACACTTTCGAGCAGACGCTGCTTGCGCGGCGCGGCGCCGTCGGGCACACCGCCCAACCCGGCGGCGAGCTCGCCGAATGGCTGCGTCGCGGCCACGCGACGGCGGCGATCATTCGGCCCGACCGCACTGTGATGCGCGCCGGCCGGCAGGTGCGGACGCTCTGCGAAGCCACGCCGGTGTTTCGCCCCGCCGGCGTCTGCCGATGAAACCCGATGAGAGGACCGATCGACATGCTGCTGCCCCTGGCGTCGGAGCCCTTTGCGATTCCCGCCGATCGCGACATGCTTCCGTCTGAACGGCGAGAATTTGTGCGCACCCACCGCACCTGCGTTTTCGGTCATCGGCGCCGCCAGGACGGGCCCGCGATGTCGGTCGTCTACTACGTACCAACCGACGACGACGAGCTGCTGGTCTCCACCATGGCGGGGCGCGGGAAGGCCCGGGTGGTGGCCAGGGATCCGAAGGTCAGTCTCTGCGTTCTCGATGAACGCTGGCCCTTTGCCTACCTGCAGGTGTACGCCGACGCGGTCGTCGAACGTGACCCCGACCTCGTCGTCGACGTCATGATGGCTGTCGGCGCCCGGATGTCGGGTCAGCCGCTCGGTGACGAAGCGCGCCCGACCGTAGCGGCGATGGCCGTCGAGGAGAACCGCGTCGTGGTGCGCTGCCGCCCGTACGCGACATTTGCCCAGCCGCCCCGCCACCTGCATCGCACGATCAGGAGGAGCGGATCACCCACTGGGTGTCGGGGCTGGTGTCATGGGATGCGCCGGACCGGGCGTAGCTGCCGCCCAGCGGCTTGAGTCGGATCGGCGTGCAGGCCAACAATCCCAGCGGGTCGACGTAATCGGCTCGCGAGGCCGGACCCCACATCGCACCCCAGTGCAGGCACGCCTCGCACCCCGGATGGCCTGGCTCCAGCGTGCCGATCACCGTCTCGGCCGTCACCAGCTGGCCGGGGCGCACCGCGGCCCGCACGGGCTGATAGCTGGTCCGCAACCCGCCCGGATGGGCCAGTGACACCGTCGGCACCCCACCGGTCAGCCCGGCGAACACCACCGTCGCCGGCGCGGCCGCATACACCGGTTGGCCCGCGACGCCGGCCAGATCCACCCCTCGATGTCCGCGCTGCCAGTCTGGGCGCGGCGCATCGAATCCCCGCACCACCACCGGCCGCGGACGCAGCGGCCAGTTCATCCGCAGGGTGTCGCCGTGCGCCGGCGCGGCCAGCAGCAGGCCCGCGACCAGGAACAACGCCGTAAACCGCATTCGGCGAGTTTCCCGCGGCAGCCCCCAAACCGGCCAGTCACCGCTGTGGACAAAGCACCTGTTCGCAGCGTGTAAACTCACATGCGCGGTCCGCTTCAGCGGGCTGACTTCGCGTGTCTGCACTCACAACCGGATGCCGGCGGTCCCCGACAGGGGTCCGGCACCTCAGCAGGCACCAGGGCCCGGCCTCACCCGACGCCGGGCGTCAACCGACAAATAAGGACATGGCCGGACTATGGCTGTTGTAACCATGAAGCAGCTGCTTGACAGCGGCGCTCACTTCGGGCACCAGACCCGTCGCTGGAATCCCAAGATGAAGCGGTTCATCTTCACCGACCGCAACGGCATCTACATCATCGACCTGCAGCAGACGCTGACCTTCATCGACAAGGCGTACGAGTTCGTCAAGGAGACCGTCGCGCACGGCGGCACCGTGATGTTCGTCGGCACCAAGAAGCAGGCGCAGGAATCGGTCGCCGCGGAGGCCACCCGGGTCGGGATGCCCTATGTCAACCAGCGCTGGCTGGGCGGCATGCTCACCAACTTCTCCACCGTGCACAAGCGCCTGCAGCGGCTCAAGGAGCTCGAGGCCATGGAGCAGACCGGTGGCTTCGAGGGTCGCACCAAGAAGGAAATCTTGATGCTGACCCGGGAGAAGAACAAGCTGGAGCGCAGCCTCGGCGGTATCCGCGACATGGCCAAGGTGCCCTCGGCGGTGTGGGTCGTCGACACCAACAAGGAGCACATCGCCGTCGGCGAGGCCCGCAAGCTGGGCATCCCGGTGATCGCGATCCTGGACACCAACTGCGACCCCGACCTGGTCGATTACCCCATCCCGGGTAACGACGACGCGATCCGCTCGGCGGCGCTGCTGACCAAGGTGATCGCCTCCGCGGTGGCCGAGGGCCTGCAGGCCCGGGCCGGTCAGGGCAACGGCGAGGGCAAGGCGGAAGCCGAAGCGGTCGAGCCGCTGGCCGAATGGGAGCAGGAGTTGCTGGCGGGTGCCACCACCTCGGCGCCCGACGCCGCCGCCGGCACCGAGACGACCACCGACGCATCGTAGGAAAGGCACACAACAGTGGCGAACTACACCGCTGCCGACGTCAAGCGGCTTCGGGAACTCACCGGCGCAGGCATGATGGACTGCAAGAACGCGCTGGCCGAGAGTGACGGCGACTTCGACAAGTCCGTCGAGTTGCTGCGGATCAAGGGCGCCAAGGACATCGGCAAGCGCGCCGAGCGGGCCACCGCCGAAGGCCTGGTCGCCGTCAAGGACGGCGCGCTGATCGAGCTGAACTCCGAGACCGACTTCGTCGCCAAGAACGCCGAGTTCCAGGCACTCGCCGACGAGGTCGTCACCGCCGCCGCGGCCGCCAAGACCGACGACGTCGAGACGCTCAAAGCGGCTTCGATTCCCGGGGGCGGGGGCACCCGCACCGTCGCCGAGGCCATCGAGGCGCTGTCGGCCAAGATCGGCGAGAAGCTGGAGTTGCGGCGGGTCGCCTACTTCGGCGGCACCGTGGAGGCCTACCTGCACAAGCGGGCGTCGGACCTGCCGCCGGCGGTCGGCGTACTGGTCGAGTACACCGGTTCGGGTGCCGGGGCCGTCGAGGCGGCTCATGCCGTGGCGCTGCAGATCGCCGCGCTCAAGGCCCGCTACCTGACCCGCGACGACGTCCCCGCAGACGTGGTGGCCAACGAGCGCCGCATCGCCGAGGAGACGGCCAAGGAGGAGGGCAAGCCCGAGGCAGCCCTGCCCAAGATCGTCGAGGGCCGGGTCAACGGGTTCTTCAAGGACACCGTGCTGCTGGACCAGGCGGCGGTGTCGGACTCGAAGAAGTCCGTCAAGGCGCTGCTCGACGAGGCGGGCGTGACCGTGACCCGTTTCGCGCGGTTCGAGGTCGGCCAGGCCTGAGCCTGATCGGGCGCTACTTGCTAGCGTCAACGCATGCAACATGTGCACGCCTTCGGCGACGACGCGCTCGGCGACTCCGACGCGGTCGGCCTGGTTGAACGGATCAGATCAGGCGACGTGTCGCCCGCCGAGCTCGTCGAAGCCGCGATCGCACGCACCGAGGCGGTCAACCCGCAGCTGAACGGACTGGCCTACCAGGCGTTCGACCGGGCTCGCGAGACGGCATCGGCGCAGCGCGGCACCCGGGGATACTTCGCGGGCGTCCCGACGTACGTCAAGGACAACGTGGATGTCGCCGGGATGCCGACCATGCAGGGCACCGACGCGTGGCAGCCGCACCCGGCGGCCGCCGACGGTGATTTCGCCCGGCTGTACCTGGGCACCGGGCTGATCGCGCTGGGCAAGACCCAACTGAGCGAGTTCGGGTTCAGCGCCGCCGCCGAGCACCCCCGGCTGGGTGCGGTGCGCAACCCGTGGGATACCGACTACACCGCGGCGGCGTCGTCGTCGGGTTCGGCGGCATTCGTCGCGGCCGGGGTGGTGCCGATCGCGCACGCCAACGACGGCGGCGGCTCCATCCGGATCCCGGCGGCGTGCAACGGGCTGGTCGGCCTCAAACCGTCGCGGGGCCGGCTGCCGCTGGACAAGGACATGCGTGCCATGCCGGTGCGCATCGTCTACAACGGGGTGGTGACCCGCTCGGTGCGTGACACCGCGGCCTTCTACGCCGAAGCGGAACGGATCTGGCGCAACACCAAGTTGCCCCCGGTCGGCGACGTCGCCCAACCGGGCGCCCAGCGGCTCAAGATAGCGGTGATCACCCAATCGATCCAGCGCGAGACGTCGGCGGAGATGCGCGAGCTGACCATGAAGACCGCCGCGCTGCTCGAGGAACTCGGCCACCGCGTCGAGTACGTCGACCGCCCACCGGTGCCGGGGCACTTCGCCGACGACTTCCTGCTCTACTGGGCGTTTTTGGCGACCGCGCTGGTGCGGGGCGGGCGACGGATGTTCGGTCCCACCTTCGACCGCAGCCGGCTGGACAACCTGACGCTGGGGCTGGATCGCTATGCCACCCGGCACCTGTACCGGCTGCCGCTGGCGATCGGCCGGCTGGCGAGCCTGCGCCGCCACACCGCGCGACTGTTCCGCAATTACGACGTGGTGCTGACCCCGACGCTGGCCCATGAGACTCCGAAGGTCGGCCATCTGGATCCCACTGCCGACTATGAGCAGATCATCGACCGGTTGATGGACTGGGTGGCGTTCACCCCGCTGCAGAACGCCTCCGGCGACCCGGCGATCTCGTTGCCGCTGGCCGAGTCCGCGGCCGGGCTGCCGGTTGGCATGATGTTCAGCGCCCACTTCGGCCAGGACGCCCGGCTGCTGGAGCTGGCCTATGAACTGGAGGCGGCGAAGCCGTGGCCCGTCATCACCGGCCGGCGCTAGCGGCGATCGCGAGCACGGCGAAGCCGGGCGAAGCGGGTCGCCGCCATCAACCTAGGGTCACTGTTCGCCGATCCGTTCCAACATCTGCCTGAACCGCTGCTGCTCGGCGTGAGACAGGGCGGCCAGCACGCGGCCGTCCGCGACCCGCACCGCGTCCTCCGCCTGTTTCAGCAGGTCCCGACCGGCGTCGGTCAACGTCGCCGGCAGCGCCCGCCCGGACGGTACCGATTGCGGCCGGCTCACCGCACCCCGGTTCTGCAGCCGGTGCAGCACGGTGTTCATGGCCTGCGGTGTGACGCTGCTGTGCCGGGCCAACTCGGCGCTGGACAGTCCCGGACGCAGCGAAAGCACTCGCATACAGACGAATTCGGGCAGCGTCAGACCCAGCGGACCGAGCGCCGCCGACACCTGCGGGCGCAGCGCCGAGCTGACCCGGTACAGCAGATAACCCAGCGGAGCGCTGTTCACGTCACCCATATCAAACATCCTGACATACAGCGCGAGCGTGCCGAGCCGCTATAAGTCGTTTCCCGCGTAGGACATGTTGAAGCTTTTGTTCGTCAGCGGGAAGTCCGGGACGATGGTGTCGGCCATGGAAACCGGCAGGGCGGGCCAGTTGAACCAGGACGGGTCGACGATCTTGGCGCGGGTGATGACCCCATCGGCATCGACTTCCACCCGGTGCACGATGGTGCCGCGCCACCCCTCGACGATCCCCACCCCGGCCCCGGCCCCAACCGGGTCGGGCATCTCCGCCCGGACGTGGATCGGCCCGCGATGGCCGTCGATCAGGTTGCGGCACAGCGCCACCGAGGCGGCGAATTCGTCGCGGCGGACGGTATAGCGGGCGAGCACGTCGCCGGCTGTCGCCGTCGCCTCGGTTACCGGCAGGTCGGTGCTCGGATGGTCGAGGCGGGCATCGGTGACGAGCCCGCTGGCCCGTGCCACATAGCCCAGCGTTCCGATCGCTTCCGCATCCTGGCGGCGCAACACCGAGGTGCCGGCGAACCTGTCGTAGATCACCGAGTTCGCCAGGGTCAGCTCGGCGATCTCAGCGACGTCGTCGGCCAGCGCCTGCAGTCGATCCGGGTCGGGAAGGGCTTGCAGCACAACACCTCCCGGTCGGATCGCCCGCCGCAGCAGCCGATCTCCGGTCACCTGCGCGTTGATGCGCAGCAGTTGTTCGCGGGCGCGTTGGGCGTGTGCGTTGGCCAGCCCGAAGCCGACATCGTTGGCCAACGCGCCAAGGTCGGCGGCGTGGTTGTAGAGGCGCTCCAGTTCGACGAGCAGGGCGCGCAGCCGGTGCACCGGCTCGGGTGGTTCGACACCGAGGGCCTGCTCGACGGCCATGCTGTGTGCCAGCGCGTGTCCGGCGGAGGTATCACCGCTGATGCGCTCGGCGAGTTCGACGGCGGCGGTGGCGGGCCGGCCGTGAAACAGCCGCTCGATTCCGCGGTGCACGAACCACAGTCGTGCCTTGAGTCGCAGCACCGATTCGCCGACCACCGAGAAGCGGAAGTGACCCGGCTCGATCAACCCGGCGTGCACCGGCCCCACCGGAATCTCGTAGACGCCGGCCCCCTCGACGTTGAGGAACGGAAAGCGGCCCGCCGCAGCGAAATCCGGTGGTTCCCCGGCGTCGTTGCGCATCGGGTGCCAATCCTGCGGCCAGTGCGCGTGCCGCACTAGCCGGCGCGGTTGCGGATGGCCGACCGGGGTGATGCCGTACAGATCCAGCATTTCCCGCTCGAAGCGGCCGGCCTGAAACGACAGGCGGGCCAGGGAGGGTATCGAGGGCTGGTCTGCCGGAATGGTCAGGGTCAGCTCGGTGCGGCGGTCCGGCCGGCCCGCCAGGAACAGATACACCACCCGCAGGGTGTCCCCGTCGTCATGGGCGGCCACCAGCGCGAGCCGGAAGCCCTCGGCCAGCAACACCGCGGCCGCGTCGGCCAGCTCGGCGCCGGTGACTGGTTCAGAGCGTGTGATCGGAGCCATCACAGCGCCCCGAGTTGGCTTGCGGCGGTGGCGAACAGGCCTGCGAGCGGTCCTGCGGTCACTCCCAGGGCGAGTGAGATCAGCACTCCTGTCACGAGCGCGGCCGCGACCGTCACCGGCACCCGGATCTGTCGGCCGTCGGCGCTCGGTGCGCCCAGCAGCATGCGGCCGGTCTTGGCGATCAGCGCGGCGAACGCGATCACCAGCCCCAGCAGCGCCAGTCCCAGTGCCCACGCCAGCCCGGCGTCGGCCAGTGAGATCGCGATCGCCAGCTCGCTGGCGAACATCGCGAACGGCGGCAGGCCGAGCAGGACCAGCATCCCGACCGCGAACGCGCCACCGACCAGCCGTGATCTGGTGAACACCGCGGTGATCTCGCTGATCGCCGTCGTGCCGTGGGCGGCCTGCAACTGGCCGCCGGCCAGGAACAGCACCGTCTTGCCGACGCCGTGCGCCAACACGTGCAGCAGCAGCGCGGCGATCGCCAGCGCGGTGCCCGCCGCTGCGGCGACCGCGATCAAGCCCATCGTCTCCATCGACGAATAGGCGAGCATCCGTTTGAGATCGGTGGTGACGGTCAGCAGCAGCGCGGCGATGAGCAACGTCGTCAATCCGGTGGACAGCAGCGCGGTCCGCAGGAAGGCGGGGCCGGCAGCGGCGTCGATGATCGGCTTGATCCGGATCAGCACCGAGAACGCGACCGACAGCAGCACTCCGCTCATCAACGCCGAGACCGGCGCCGGGGCCTGGCTGTGTGCATCGGCGAGCCAGGTGTGAAACGGCGCCAGACCCATCTTCGCGCCGTAGCCGATCAGCAACAGCGCACCCGCCAGCCGGGTGACCGCCGGGTCGAGTCCGCCGGCGTGCGCGGCCAGGACGTCGAGGTGCAGGGCGTCCTCGCTGCCGGCACCGGCGTGGCGAGCGGCGAAGTGCAACAGGACGGTGCCCAGGAACGCGATGGTGATACCCACCGAACACACCATGACGTACTTCCAGGTGGCCTCCAGCGCGGCACGGCTGCGGTGGTGGCCGACCAGAAACGCTGTGACCACCGTGGTGGCCTCAACGGCGACCCAGACCACGCCGATGTTGTTGGCCGACACCGCAAGAGCCATCGCCGCCAAGAACGCCGGGGTGAGGATGCCGTACAGGCGCGCACCGCGCCGGTCGGTCACCCCGCGGGCCAACTCGGCGTCGACATAGCCGATGCTCGCCCAGGTGGCCAGGCTGCCGACGACGCCGATCACGATCAGCATGGTCACCGACAGTGCGTCGGCGCGCAGCAGGCCCGACAGGGCCAGATGTGCACGGTCGCCGACCTGAAACCCCAGCGCGACACCGCAGCCGAGAATTGTCAGCGCCGAGAGCAACGTCACCACGGCGCTGAGCCGGCGCCAGCCGGCCACGACGGAAAACAGTGACGCCACAACGGGTGTCACCAGCGGAAGCAGCATCAACGGTGTCATCAGTCGTGCAGCTCCCGCAACAGGTCCAGATCCACGCCGCCGAAAGCGTTGCGCAGTCGCCCGGTCAGCACACCGAGCACGATCAACACGAACAGCACATCCAGCGACGCACCGAGTTCGACGATCAGCGGGACACCGGCGGTCAGCAGGAAGGCGGTGGCGGCGATCCCGTTGTCCAGCATCAACAGTCCGACCGCCTGCGAGATGGCATGGCGGCGGGTCGCCATCATGAACAGGGCGATCAGCACGGTGGCGATGGCGGCCGGGGCGGCATTGGTCGCGGCGCTGCGCTGCAGGTCGACCACGGGCTGGGCGATGGTGAACGCCATGACCACCAGGGCGGTGACCACCAGCAGTGACGCAGCGGTGCTGACCAGGGGAGTGGCCTCGCGACGTTCCTGCCGTTCAGCGCCGAGTGCGCGGGCCAACAGCCACGGCAGTGCGACGGCGCGCACGGCCAACACCACGATCCCCACCGCTACCAGGGCCCGATCATGATCGTGCACGCCGCGAATGATCGGGATAGCGGCCAGCGCGGCGCCCTGGGCGACGAGCAGTCGCTGCACCACCGCCGACAGGTCCCGGCGCCAGACGGCCAGCACCGCGGCCAGCAGCACCCCGCCGGCGGCCAGGTCCAGCATGTTGTTGTAGTTCATCCGCCCGCCCCGGTGAAGAAGTTCGCCGCCGTGACCGCCAGCAATGCCAACAGGAAGGACCCGGCCAGCAACTCGGGCACCCGGAACAGTCGCAGTTTGGCGAGGAACACCTCGACTCCGGCCAGGACGGTCGCGAGTAGCGCCACCTTGACCGCGATCGCACCGGCACCCACCGCCACGTCGATCAGGCCTGGGTCCGCTCCGGCGATGCCCCACGGGAAGAACAGGTTCGCCAGCAGCGCCAGCAGCACCGTCAGCCGCATGCCGCTGGCCCACTCGACCAGGGCCAGCTTGGGGCCGGCGTATTCGAGCACCATCGCCTCGTGCACCATCGTCAGCTCCAGATGGGTGGCCGGGTTGTCCACCGGCAACCGGCCGGTCTCGGCGACGATGACGATCACCAGCGCGACGAACGCCAGCGCGCTGGCCAGTGAGACCACCTGGCCCGGGTGCTCGATGGTGTTGCCCACGATGGCGCCCAAATTGGCCGAGCCCGCCGGGATCGAGAGGGCGAACACCGCCAGCAGGATGGTCGGTTCGACCAGAGCCGCGATGGTGATCTCCCGGCTTGCGCCCATTCCTCCGAATGCCGTCGCGGTGTCGATGCCGGCCAGGGTGAGCGCCACGGTGCCCAAAAACAGCAGTCCCACAACGGTGATCAGGTCGGCGACCGGGTCCAGCGGCGATCCCGTCGCCACCAGCGGTGCCGTGGCGACGATGACCAGCGTGGTGGCGGCCAGCGCTGCCGGCGCCGTGGCGAACACCCAGGTGGTGCCCCGCGGGTTGAGTGTCTGCTTACCCAGCAGCTTGCGCACGTCGCGCCACGGCTGCCAGATCCCGGCACCGACGCGGCCCTCGGCGCGCGCCCGGACCTGGCGCATCAGGCCGATGACCAGGGGGGCGCCGGCGACGACACCGGCGACCTGCACGAAACCGGCCAGGAAGGCCACCGCGTTCATCGCGCCACCAGCAGGGCGATCAGCACGCCGATCGCGCCATAGCCCAGGTACAGGTGCACGCTGCCGGTGTGGGCGCGCCGAACCAGCTGTGCTGCGGCGGCGACGGCCCGCAGCACCGGGGCATACCAGCGGTCTTCGATGACGTCGGTGATGCGCGCCCGGTAGGCGATCCGGTCGACCACATAGGTCGCTGGCGCCTGGCCGCTCACCTCGACGTCGGTGTCGAAGCGCAGCACGTCGTCGAAGACCTGCTGCAGCGGTTGGGCGAACGACGTCGCGGTGTACTGCATGCGGGGGCTCAGATCGTCGGCGCCGCAGGCCCACAGCGGCACCGTGGCCGGAGCGGGACGCTGCCGCGAGCGCCACCGGGAGCCGATCAGCACCAGCAGGACGGCGGCGGCCAGCACGGCGGCCAGCAGGCCCGGCGCCATGGAACCGTGCAGCCCCGGCATGCGCAGGAACACCCCGAGCCCCGGGGCGTCCCCGAACACCGGCAGTTCGGTGAGCACTCGGTTCAGCACCGGGGCCACCACACCCGGGGCGACGGCCAGCACCACACAGGCGAGGGCGGGGATCGCCATACCGACGATCATCGTGTCGGGGGATTCCCGCGCCGCCGCAGCGGAATCGGAGCGCGGACGGGCCAGGAACCCGATCCCGAACGCCTTGACCATGGCGGCCACGCCCAGCCCGGCGGTCAGCGCCACCGCAGCCACCGCGAGCGGTGTCACCAGCGCGATCGTGACATCGTGGCCGGGCCGGGCGTGCATCAACGACTGGATCAGCAGCCACTCGCTGACGAAGCCCGCCCCCAGCGGCAACCCGGCGGCACCGAGCGCGGCCACCCCGAACAGCACTGTGGTGACCGGCATTCGGCGGGCCAGACCGCCGAGCCGGTCCAGGTCACGCAGGCCGGTCGCGGCGAGCACCGATCCGGCAGCGAAGAACCCGAGGCTCTTGAACGCGCTGTGGGCGATCAGGTGCAGCAGCGCCGCGGTGAGTGCGACTACCGCGGCCGGCTGCGATCCGGCGCCCGACAACAGTGTTGCGGCTCCCAGCGCCAGGGTGATCAGCCCGATGTTCTCCGTCGTCGAATACGCAAGCAGCCGTTTGAGATCGGTGGCCACCGAGGCCTGCAACACCCCGTATACCGCCGAGGTGCCGCCGACGATCAGCAGCGCCCACGCCCACCATCGCGGACCGGGTCCCAACAGCTGCAGGTCGATGCGGATGATGCCGTAGACACCGAGATTGACCATGGCGGCACTGAGCAGTGCCGAGACCGGGCTCGGCGCCTCGGGATGCGCCCGGGGCAGCCACGCGTGCAGCGGCAGCAGGCCGGCCTTGGAGGCGAAACCGATCAGGGTCAACACGAAGACCGTGTTGCGCACGCCGTCGGGTACCGCACCGATCACGGTGAAGTCGTCGCCGGCGGCCGCCGCCAGGATCACCATCCCCGCCAACAACGTCACGAAGCCCAGCTGTGTCATCACCGCGTAAATCAGGGCGGCCGACCGCACTTCGCTGCGCTGCGGATCGGTGAGCACCAGCACCAGTGAGGTCAGTGCCATCAGCTCCCAGGCGAACAGGAACGTGGTCACCGACCCCGCCGCGGGCACGGCCAACAGCGTGAGCACGAACACCGGCAGGGTGGTCAGCGGCACCACGCCGAATGCCTCGTGGCGGCTATAGCCGATCCAGTACAGCCCGGCCGCCACCGCCACCGCGCCGGTCAATGCCATGAAGAAGCCGCCGACCGGCTCCACCCGCAACTGCACGCCCAGCAGCGGGAGCAGCCAGCCGATCCGGATCGCGGGCAGTGCGCCGAACACGCCGGTCAATCCGACACCGACCCCGGCAGCGCCGACGCCGATCGTCGCCGCACCACTGAGCAGCGGCCCGAAGGCATTGCGGCGTAACAACTGCGGGCCAGAAGTGCTCACCTGCCGGTCACCGACCGGAGCGCGGCGAGGATCTGGTCGGGGGTGGGCGGGCAGCCGGGGATCTCGACGTCCACCGGGACGACCTCGCCGACGGAACCCACCGTTGCGTATGCCTGCGCAAACACCCCCCGGTTCAGTGCGCAGTCGCCGCAGGCGATGACCCGTCGTGGCAGGGGGGTGGCCTCGACGGTGTTGCGCAGCGGTTCGGCCATGTTGCGGGTGACCACCCCGGTGACCAGCAAGACATCGGCGTGCCGAGGGGACGCGACCAGCCGGGCGCCGAACCGTTCGGCGTCGTACACCGGACCGAAGGCCCCGGCGATCTCGATCTCGCAACCGTTGCACGATCCGGCGTCGACATGGCGGATCTGCACCGAGCCGGACAACCCGCTCGGCGGATCGGTGTTGTCGGGCGGACGGTCGCCGGCCGGTTCGGTGATGCGGCCGAGCGAAAGGATCCGGGCGAGCCAGCTCATGAGCCGGCCCGCAGATCGTCGAGGAGCGCGACCTGATCGCTGAGCAGTCCGGTCAGTGCTCTGCGCGCCACGGCGAGCAGTTCGGTGATCACCGGTGAGGCGATCGAGTAGATCACCGTATTGCCCTCCTTGGTCGCCAGCACGACTCCCGCGCGCCGAAGTACGCCCAGCTGCTGGGACAGGTTGGACGCCTCCAACCCGATCTCGGGCAGCAGCTCGCCGACGGTGCGGTCACGTTCGGCCAGCAGCTCCAGTACCCGGATCCGGGCCGGGTGTCCCAGCGTCTTGAAGAATTCGGCTTTCACCTGGTGCAGCGAGTTCGGCACGTCCGAGACCATAGCAGCTAATTTATCAATTGAAAATACTTTCATCTGTTGTGGTGGTCGGCCGCGGGTTTCCACCCCGGGCACCGTTTCGCCGTCCTGGTAAGGCAGGATGAGCACTGCCGTCGCGGACGATTTCTGCGATGGCGCTGTCATGCGCGGAGTCCCGAGGAGCCTGATGACGGAGCCGACGAGTACCGACCGGATCCAGCCGACCGGCCGCCCCCATTACTCCCGGGTGCTGCTCAAGCTGGGCGGGGAGATGTTCGGCGGCGGGCAGGTGGGGCTCGACCCCGACGTCGTCGCCCAGGTCGCCCGTCAAATCGCCGAAGTGGTTCGCGATGGCGTGCAGGTCGCGGTCGTGATCGGCGGCGGCAACTTCTTCCGCGGCGCCCAGTTGCAGCAGCGCGGCATGGAGCGGATGCGCTCGGACTACATGGGCATGCTCGGCACCGTGATGAACAGCCTCGCGCTGCAGGACTTCCTGGAGAAGGAAGGTATCGACACCCGGGTTCAGACCGCGATCACCATGGGCCAGGTCGCCGAGCCGTACATCCCGCTGCGGGCGCAGCGGCACCTGGATAAGGGCCGGGTGGTGATCTTCGGCGCCGGCATGGGGCTGCCGTATTTCTCCACCGACACCACCGCCGCCCAGCGAGCGCTGGAGATCGGCGCCGAGGTGGTGCTGATGGCCAAGGCGGTTGACGGGGTGTTCACCGCGGACCCGCGGCTGAATCCCGACGCCGAACTGCTCACCTCGATCACCCATCGCCAGGTGATCGACCGCGGCCTGAAGGTGGCCGATGCCACCGCATTCAGCCTCTGCATGGACAATGGCATGCCGATCCTGGTGTTCAACCTGCTGACTGATGGCAATATCGCGCGGGCGGTCGCGGGTGAGAAGATCGGAACACTGGTCACCACCTGAAGAAGAGGGGCGCAGATGATTGACGAGGCTCTCTTCGATGCAGAAGAGAAAATGGAGAAGGCCGTGGCGGTGGCTCGCGACGACCTGTCGACCATTCGCACCGGCCGGGCCAACCCGGGCATGTTCTCCCGGATCCACATCGACTACTACGGGTCGATGACCCCGATCACCCAGATGTGCAGTATCAACGTCCCCGAGGCTCGCATGGTGGTGATCAAGCCCTATGAGGCCTCCCAGCTGGGTGCCATTGAGACGGCGATCCGCAACTCGGACCTGGGCTTGAATCCCACCAACGACGGTTCGCTGATCCGGGTGGCGGTACCGCAGCTCACCGAGGAGCGGCGCAAGGACCTGGTCAAGCAGGCCAAGGGCAAGGGCGAGGACGCGAAGGTCTCGGTGCGCAACATCCGTCGCAAGACGATGGAGGAGTTGCACCGCATCCGCAAGGACGGCGACGCCGGTGAGGACGAGGTCGGCCGGGCGGAGAAGGAGCTGGACAAGTCCACCCAGGGCTACGTGAGCCAGATCGACGAGCTGGTCAAGCACAAAGAAGGCGAGTTGCTGGAGGTCTAGCGACCGTTCAGCATGCAAAAACCCGTGGCAGACCAAGAGACTGGCGCCGGCATCGACGCCTCGCCGCCCAAGCGGCCACGAGCCGGGCGCAACCTGCCCGCGGCGATCGTCGTCGGCGTCGTGCTGAGCGGTACGCTCGTCGGGACCCTGCTGTTCGCGCCGCGTTTCTGGGTGCTGATTCTGGCGGTGGCCACCCCGATCGCCACCCATGAGGTGACCCGCCGGCTGCGTGAAGCCGGCTACGACGTGCCGTTCATCCCGCTGGCGCTCGGCGGCCAGGCGATGCTGTGGCTGTCGTTGCCGTTCGGGGCCAGGGGAGTGCTGGGCGCGTTCGGTGCCACCGTGGTGATCGCGATGATGTGGCGGTTGGTCGCCCGGGGGCTGCAGCACGCCCCGGTCAACTACCTGCGGGACATGTCGGCGACGGTGTTGATCGCGGTCTGGGTGCCGCTGTGCATGAGCTTCGCGGCCCTGCTGGTCTTCCGCGACGACGGTCCCGGCCGGGTGCTGTGCCTGCTGTTCCCGGTGGTCTTCTCCGACATCGGCGGATACGGCGTCGGTGTGCTGTTCGGCAAGCACCCGATGGCGCCGGCGATCAGCCCGAAGAAGTCCTGGGAGGGTTTCGGCGGATCACTGGTGCTCGGTGTTGCCGCGGCGGTGTTCGCGGTGACGGTGTTCCTCGGCCGACCGTGGTGGGTAGGGCTGCCGCTGGGGCTGCTGCTGGTGATCACCGGAGTCTTCGGCGACCTGATCGAATCCCAGGTCAAACGCGATCTGGGTATCAAGGACATGGGCCGGCTGCTGCCCGGCCACGGTGGGATCATGGACCGGCTCGACGCGCTGCTGCCGTCGGCCGTGGTGACCTGGGTCGTGCTGACCGTCCTGCCGTGAGCCGCAGGCATACTGGAACGGATCATGACGCAACAGCTGGTGTTCACCGCACCGCGGCGGGCCCTGCCGCCGCGGCATCTGGCCGACCTCGATTCGGCCGGCCGTACCGCCGCCGTCGCTGAACTGGGCCTGCCGGCATTCCGGGCCAACCAGCTCGCCCACCAGTACTACGGCAGGCTGATCGCCGATCCACAGCAGATGACCGACCTGCCGGCTGCGGTGCGCTCCTCGGTGGCCGAGGCGCTGTTCCCCACCCTGCTGACCGCGTCCAGTGAGATCGAATGCGACGCCGGCGAGACTCGCAAGACGCTCTGGCGGGCTCTGGACCACACCAAGTTCGAGTCGGTGCTGATGCGCTACCCGCGCCGCAACACGGTGTGCATCTCCTCGCAGGCCGGCTGCGGCATGGCCTGCCCGTTCTGCGCGACCGGCCAGGCGGGCCTCACCCGCAACCTGTCCACCGCCGAGATCCTCGAACAGGTGCGGGCGGCGGCGGCCGAACTGCGCGACCGTGATCATGGCCGACTATCAAATGTGGTGTTCATGGGCATGGGGGAGCCGCTGGCCAACTACGCCCGGGTGGTGGCGGCCGTACGGCGGATCACCGAGGCGCCGCCGAACGGATTCGGCATCTCGGCGCGATCGGTGACGGTGTCGACGGTCGGACTGGCGCCGGCGATCCGCAAGCTCGCCGACGAGCACCTGGGCGTGACGCTGGCGCTGTCGCTGCACACTCCCGACGACGAATTGCGCGACACGCTGGTCCCGGTCAACAACCGCTGGAACGTCGCCGAGGCACTCGACGCCGCCCGCTACTACGCCGACGTTACGGGCCGGCGGGTGTCCATCGAATACGCGCTGATCCGTGACGTCAACGACCAGCCGTGGCGGGCCGATCTGCTGGGCCGCAAGCTACACAAGGCGCTGGGACATTTGGTGCACGTCAACCTGATTCCGCTCAATCCGACACCGGGCAGCGACTGGGACGCCAGCCCCAAGCCGGTGGAGCGGGAGTTCGTGAAGCGGGTCCGGGCCCAGGGCGTGGAATGCACCGTGCGCGACACCCGCGGGCGTGAGATCGCAGCGGCCTGCGGGCAATTAGCCGCCGAAAGCGACTAGCGGGCACCCTTAGTGCAACCGGCCGCGCTTACGGCCGACGATGTCGCGCACCACGACGAACAGCGACAGCGCGGCGAACGCCAGCAAGAAGTAGTCCTCGACGTGGCCGACGTGGTTGCCGCGCAGCATCAGCAGCAGGAACCCGACGATGCCCAGGCCGACGATATGCCAGGTGCGGAAGTTGATCGCGCTCCAGCCCCACGCCGCGGACGGCACCTCGGCGGGGTCAACCCCGGTGTGGCGCTCCACCTCGGTACTGGCCACTTCGACTCCTTAGGTTGGGCGACTGCTGCGCAACATTCTGGCATACCGGCATCTAGGAGCCGATCTCGAATGTCCGGTAGGCGGCGCGGCCGACGATCTCGGCCAGACTTTCCGGCGTCCACTGCTGCTCGCCGTCGAGCAGCATCCGCGCGGCGGCCTCACAGATGGCCAGGAACACTTCGGTGAGCGCCGTCAGGGCGTGGTCGGGCTGTCCCC
Source organism: Mycobacterium sp. IDUB_21 (assembly GCF_055419425.1). Lineage (NCBI taxonomy): Bacteria > Bacillati > Actinomycetota > Actinomycetes > Mycobacteriales > Mycobacteriaceae > Mycobacterium > Mycobacterium sp. IDUB_21. The sequence continues at coordinate 142,299 of NZ_JBVAXQ010000008.1, forward strand.
GTTGCTTCAGCAGCGGCCGCATCACCGTGGCGACCCGCTCGGTGAGCCGGGCACGGCCTGACACGACGGCGGCGGCCAGGACCGGATCCTGGTCGGCGGTGAAGATGATCCGCCACGACGCCGGACGCTGCCGCACGGTGGACAGGAACGCGCCGAACCCAGCGACGAACCTGTTCTGCACGCTGCTGGCCCGCTGCGGCGGCAATGCTCCGAGCAGACTGGTCAGCATCAGCTCGGTCTCCCGGTCGAGCAGTGCGGCGAGAACCTCGCCCCGGCCGTCGTAGCAGGCGTACACCACCGGCCGGGTGACCCCGATTCGCTCCGCGATCGCCGCCATCGTCACCCCGGCCACGCCGCGGTCGGCAGCGATCTGCAAGGCGGCGTCGAGCACCTGCGGCCGACGGCGTTCGGGTCCGAGATGCTGGGCGCGGGACCGATTGGCGGCTGGGTCCGGCACCGGTTCAGCGTAGTTGGATGTCGGCAACGATCAGCACCGGCCAGGCGACGATCTCGCCGAGCACCGAGAACAACTTGTCCGGTCCCCGAACCTCGGCGAGGTGGTGGTAGTGGTTGCCGGCCCAGAACAATCCGATCGCCAGGTAGGCGCCCAGCAGCACCGAGCCCATGACGCCGAGGAAGAACAGCTGGCGGATGCTGAGCCGGCGGTCCATCAGGCGCTGCAGGCCGGCGAGAGCTCCGCGGTTCACCGGATGCTCCCCAGGATCGGCTGGGACTCGATGAGCCCCTCGTCGCTGGGCGCGAGGCCTTCACCGAAGACTCGATTCGACTGCTTGGCACGAAATTCCAGGTGGGCCTGCGCCGGGACGGCGTAGCCGTAGCGTTTCTGGGCCTCGCGCGGAGTCGTGGTGACCGGATTCACCGGCCGGATCGAACGCAGCACCCGGGTGCCGATCGGCAGCGTCATCGGTGAGATCAACCGCAGCAGCATCAACTGCACGCGGGTGCTCAGGCTCAGCAGGCTGAACGCGGCACTCAGCGGCGGCACGATCAGCGCGTCGAGCAGTCGCGAAGTGCCTACCCCACCCAGCTTGCGCATCCAGCGCGGCATGGTCGCCAGGGTGCCGCGGCGCAGGAACGCGGTCACGACGAGCGCGCCCGGCCGCAGCGGCAGCGGCAGCGTCGGGGGCAGGATCACCTCGGCGTGCAGCAGGTGCGCCATCGCGCGCCGGGCGATGTCGGAGTTGATCAGCTGCGGGCGCATCTGCTCGAAGTACTCCCGAATACCCTCGCGGGTGCGCGGTACGTCGGCCGGGTCGAGGGTCTGCAGCTCGGCCGCCTTGGCGCAGTCGGCCCAGTAGGCCGCTTCCTCGTCGGCCGACAACGGCCCGGGCCCGTACTTCTCGTAGGCGTACAGGATCGAGTGCCAGGCCGTGAGGTGGATCCACATTTGGGAGTCCGGGTCGTTCGCGTCGTAGTGATCACCGGTGACCGGGTCGACGCCGATGGCCTTGGAGTGGATCCGTACCAGCATGTCGGCGGCCTCGGCGGTGCTGCGGCTCTCGCCGAAGGCCACCATCGCGAAGTAGCGCAGGGTGCGGTCGTAGCGGGTCCGCGGCCGGTCGTAGATCGCCTGGGTCTGGTCGACCGAGGCGACCAGCCCGGGATCGAGTTCCTCGATGACCACGGAGCGCTGGAAGCCGATCGACAGCGAGGTCGGATAGCTCCACACCTTCCAGGTCGCCGAGTCGGGGCCGAAGAACCCGTAGTCCTCGGCCGGCTCGGCATCGGGCAGGGACAGCCATTCGCGCAGGGTGCTCAATTCGTCCGCCTTTCGCCATTTTCTGGCTCGTTCGTTTTCCTACACTGTGTAGGATTCTGCACCGGGGGTGATCTGTCGTCAAGGGGTGGGCGGCGGGCCTACCGTGGGCGCCATGGCCTGGGAAGCCGACGAGGCGCCGCGGATCTGGGATTTCGCGGTGGCCCCGCCGCACACGGCGCCGGGCGTGACGTCGATGGTCGGATATCGCGGACTCGGGGTCGCCGAGGCCGTTCACCGGGGGATGCCGTCGGCGACGCTGATGTTCATCGTCAGCCTGGACGAGGGCGTCGAGGCAGCGGATGCGGCCGCGGCGTTATCGGCGGCCCGGCCGAACCCGATCATTCTCGGTGGCCTGCACGTGCAGGCCAGCCATGTGCGGCAGCGTCGCGGCCAGGCGGGTGTGCAGGTAGCTCTGCATCCGTTGGCCTCGCGTGCGGTCTTCGGTGTACCGGCCGCCGAGTTGAGCGTGACCGACTTCGATGCGGTGCCGATGCTGGGCCGCGGCTCGGTGCACCTGCATGAGCGGGTCGCCGACACCCGGCACTGGGCGGATGCGTTTGCGCTGGTGGCCGATTATCTGGTGGCGGGTCGCTGCCGACATGACACCACCGTGCGACCCGAGGTCGCCTACGCCTGGCATCTGCTGGGGCGCAGTCGGGGGCGGGTACCGGTCGCTGCTGTCGCACAGCAGGTCGGGCTGAGCCAGCGGCAGCTGAGCACGCTGTTCCATCGCGAGGTGGGCCGCACCCCGAAGACCGTGGCGATGCTGATGCGCTTCGAATACGCGACCGCCCGGATGGCCGACGCGGCGCGTGCCCACCGGCGTGTCGACCTGGCCGGTATCGCCGGCGATGCCGGCTACGCCGATCAGTCGCACCTGACCCGCGATTTCGTCCGGTTCGCCGGAACGTCGCCGCGGGCCTGGCTGGCCGAGGAGTTCCAAAACATCCAAGACGGCGGTCATACCCAGCGATCACAGTGGGGGGATGACTCATTCGAACCCGACCGTCTGGTTGACCCTGCAAGCGCATGACGCCCCGAAACTCATCGACTACTACGTCGACACCTTCGGCTTCGTCGTATCGGCCCGCCACGGCGACGATGGCGACACCGTCAAGCATGCCGAGCTGATCTGGCCGGAAGGCGCCGGCGGCGTCATGCTGGGCAGCTACCGCCCCGGTACCGAGTGGTTTCGCGAACCCGGCACCGCCGGCGCCTACGTCGTCACCGCCGACCCCGACGGCCTCTACGAACGCGTTGTGAGCCGCCAGGCCGACATCCTGCGGCCGCTGGCCGACACCGACTACGGGGCCCGCGAGTTCGTCGTCCGCGATCCGGAGGGCAACCTGTGGAGCTTCGGCGATTACCCGGGAGCACAATAGGTGGGTGACGACCAGCCGGATCAAAGTGCTGCTGCTGGGTTCGACCGGGTCGATCGGAACCCAGGCGTTGCAGGTCATCGCCGCCAACCCGGATCGTTTCGAGGTGGTCGGACTGGCCGCCGGCGGCGGCAACCCGGCGCTGCTGGCCGCCCAGCGCGCCGAGACCGGCGTCACCGACATCGCCGTCGCCGACTCGCAGGTCGGTGAAGCGCTCGACGCCCCCTACCGCGGACCCGATGCGGTCACCCGGCTGGTCGAAGACACCGAGGCCGACGTGGTGCTCAACGCCCTGGTCGGCGCCCTGGGGTTGCGGCCCACGCTGGCCGCGCTGGCGACCGGGGCCCGGCTGGCGTTGGCCAACAAGGAATCGCTGATCGCAGGGGGACCGCTGGTGCTGAAAGCCGCCGCGCCGGGCCAGATCGTGCCGGTGGACTCAGAGCACTCCGCCCTGGCGCAGTGCCTGCGCGGCGGCACTGCCGACGAGGTCGCCAAGCTGGTGCTGACGGCGTCCGGGGGGCCGTTTCGCGGCGCCAGTGCCGACGATCTGGAGCACGTCACGCCCGAGCAGGCCGGCGCACACCCGACCTGGTCGATGGGGCCGATGAACACGCTGAACTCGGCGACTCTGGTGAACAAGGGGCTCGAACTCATCGAGACCCACCTGCTGTTCGGCGTCCCCTACGAGCGCATCGACGTTGTGGTGCACCCGCAGTCGATCGTGCATTCCATGGTCACCTTCACCGACGGCTCGACGATTGCCCAAGCCAGCCCGCCGGACATGCGTCTGCCGATCGCACTGGCCCTGGGCTGGCCCGCGCGGGTGCCCGGCGCGGCCGCGGCCTGCGACTTCGCACATGCTTCTACCTGGGAGTTCGAGCCGCTGGACGACGCGGTCTTTCCCGCGGTTCAACTGGCCCGCCACGCCGGTCAGACCGGCGGCTGCATGACCGCGGTCTACAACGCCGCCAACGAAGAAGCTGCGGAAGCCTTCCTTTCCGGCCGGATCGGCTTCCCCGCGATCGTCGACACCATCGCCGAAGTGCTGGCCGCGGCCGACCAGTGGGCCGCACAACCCGCTACCGTGGACGAGGTACTCGACGCGCAGCGCTGGGCCCGGGAGCGGGCCGCTCGTGCCCTCGAGGCGGCAGCTATAAGAAAGGTCGAAAGCATCCGATGATGTTCGCGGTCGGCATCGCACTGTTTGCGCTGGCCATCCTGGTATCGGTGGCACTGCATGAATGCGGCCACATGTGGGTGGCCCGAGCCACCGGCATGAAGGTTCGGCGCTACTTCGTCGGCTTCGGCAAGACCCTGTGGTCGACGCGCCGTGGCGAGACCGAATACGGCCTCAAGGCGATCCCGGCCGGCGGCTTCTGCGATATCGCCGGCATGACCGCGGTGGAGGAATTGGCGCCCGACGAGCTCGAGCGCGCCATGTACAAGCAGAAGACCTGGAAGCGGGTGGCGGTACTGTTCGCCGGCCCCGGCATGAACTTCATCATCGGTCTGGTGCTCGTCTACACGATCGGGGTGATCTGGGGACTGCCCAACCTGCACGCCCCGACCACCGCGGTGATCGGCGAAACAGCTTGCGTGGCACCGGAAGTCGTTAAGGGCGAGCTGGGGGCCTGCTCTGGTCCCGGCCCGGCGGCGCTGGCCGGCATCCAGTCCGGCGACGTGGTGGTCAAAGTCGGCGACACCGCCGTATCGACCTTCGAGGAGATGGCCGCCGCCGTGCGCAAGCAGCACGGCGTGACGCCCATCGTCGTCGAACGCGACGGCGCCGCGCTGACCAAGTATGTCGACGTGACGCCCACCCAGCGCTGGATCGCCGACGGGCGCGACAGCCAGGCCGTTCCCAGCACCGTGGGCGCCATCGGGGTGGGCGCCGCCCAGTTCGGGCCGACTCAGTACAACCTGCTGACCGCGGTCCCGGCGACGTTCACCTTCAGCGGCGACCTCTCGGTGCTGCTGGGTAAGTCGCTGGCCAACATCCCGTCCAAGGTGGGCGCGCTGATGGACGCCATCGGTCATCCGAACGGGCCGCGTGACCCGGGAACCCCGATCAGTGTGGTGGGCGCCTCGATCATCGGCGGCGACACCGTCGATCACGGCTTGTGGGTGGCGTTCTGGTTCTTCCTGGCGCAGCTGAACTTCATCCTGGGTGTGCTCAATCTGGTGCCACTGCTGCCGTTCGACGGCGGGCACATTGCGATCGCGCTGTACGAAAAGCTCCGCAACGTGTTCCGGTCGGCGCGTGGGAAGGTGGCCGCCGCGCCGGTGAACTACCTCAAGCTGATGCCGGCCACTTACGTAGTCTTGATCGTGGTGGTCGGATACATGCTGCTCACCGTGACCGCCGACTTGGTCAATCCGATCAGGCTGTTTTGACAGGAGACCGCTCATGCCCGTCGGCCTAGGTATGCCGGCAGCCCCGGCGCCCACTTTGGCGCCGCGCCGCAAGACCCGCCAGCTGATGGTCGGCGGCGTCGGGGTGGGCAGTGACCACCCGGTTTCGGTGCAGTCGATGTGCACCACCAAGACCCACGACATCGATGCGACGCTGCAGCAGATCGCCGCGCTGACCACGGCCGGCTGCAATATCGTGCGGGTGGCCTGCCCCCGTCAGGAAGACGCCGACGCGCTGGCGACCATCGCCAAAAAAAGCAAGATCCCGGTGATCGCCGACATCCACTTCCAGCCCAAGTACATTTTCGCCGCGATCGACGCCGGATGTGCCGCGGTGCGGGTGAACCCGGGAAACATCAAAGAATTCGACGGCCGGGTGGCCGATGTCGCCAAGGCGGCCGGCGCCGCCGGCGTGCCGATCCGGATCGGTGTCAACGCCGGTTCGCTCGACCGGCGGTTTTTGACCAAGTACGGCAAGGCCACCCCGGAAGCACTGGTGGAGTCGGCGCTGTGGGAGGCATCGCTGTTCGAGGACCACGGCTTCGGCGACATCAAGATCAGTGTCAAGCACAATGACCCGGTCGTGATGGTGGCCGCCTACGAGCAACTGGCGCAGCAGTGCGACTACCCGCTACACCTGGGTGTCACTGAAGCCGGGCCGGCGTTCCAGGGCACCATCAAGTCCGCGGTGGCGTTCGGTGCGCTGCTGTCGCGCGGCATCGGCGACACCATCCGGGTCTCACTGTCGGCACCGCCGGTAGAAGAGGTCAAGGTCGGCAACCAGATCCTGGAATCGCTCAACCTGCGTCCGCGGGGTCTGGAGATCGTGTCGTGTCCGTCGTGCGGGCGGGCGCAGGTTGACGTCTACAAGCTGGCCAACGAGGTGACCGCCGGGCTGGAGGGGCTGGACGTCCCACTGCGCGTCGCGGTGATGGGATGCGTGGTCAACGGACCCGGTGAGGCCCGCGAGGCGGATCTGGGTGTGGCGTCCGGCAACGGCAAGGGCCAGATCTTCGTCAAGGGCAAGGTGATCAAGACCGTTCCCGAGGCGCAGATCGTCGAAACCCTGATCGAGGAGGCGCTGCGGTTGGCCGCAGAAATGGGCGCAACGGGCGAGGCATCTCCCGGCGGTTCGCCCACCGTCGCCGTAAGCTGAACGAAGCCGATCCGCCGACCGCGCGCGGCAGTTGAGTTCGCAAGAAGGGGTCACTATGTCGGCTCCGCCAGATTTCCGTCTCGATCAGCGGCGGGTGTCCGTCGTGCGGGACGCCGCGGCGGTCTGGCGGGTGCTCGATGCGGATCCGGTCGGCTCCTGCATGGTGGCCGCGCGGGTCGCCGACCACGGTGTCGATCCCCGCTCGATCGGCGGCGAACTGTGGACACGCGGTGGGGTGGACGAATCACTGTGCTACGCCGGGGCGAACCTGATCCCGCTGCGCGGCGTGCCCGCTGACCTGACTGCCTTCGCCGACAAAGCGGTGAGCGCCATCCGCCGCTGTTCGTCGCTGGTCGGCCGGGCCGAATTCGTGTTGCCGATGTGGCAGCGGCTCGCCGATGTCTGGGGACCGGCCCGCGACGTGCGCGAGAGTCAGCCGCTGATGGCGCTGCACACCATGCCCGGGTGCCCGCTCGACCCGGAGGTGCGCCAGGTGCGTCCGGATGAGCTCGACGCCTACCTGGTGGCTGCCGTCGATATGTTCATCGGTGAGGTCGGGGTGGATCCGCGGGTCGGTGACGGCGGCCGCGCCTACCGCCGGCGGGTGGCCAACCTGATCGCAGCGGGCCGGGCCTGGGCGCGCTTCGAACGCGGCGAAGTGGTGTTCAAGGCCGAGGTGGGTTCGCAATCTCCGGCGGTGGGGCAGATCCAGGGAGTCTGGGTGCACCCGGAACGACGGGGGCACGGGCTGGGCTCCACCGGCACCGCGATGCTGGCCGCGGTGATCGTCGGCACCGGGCGCATCGCCAGCCTGTACGTCAACGATTTCAACGAGGTGGCCCGTGCTGCCTACGAGCGGGTGGGGTTCACCCGGGCGGGCACCTTCGCGACGGTCTTGCTGGACTGATCGGGAGGTGCCCGCTGTCTCGGTGCGCCTCCGCACGTCGGCCGTTTCCATTTCGTAACATCAGCCCCAATGACAACTACAAACTCATTCGTCACACGAGTCACAGGTTTGGTCACCGTGCTGCTCACCGCGGCCGGCATGGCGGCCTGCACCCCTCGACCGGACGGCCCCGCACCCACCGCCGAGCGGTTCTTCGCCGCGCTGGCCACCGGCGACACCGCGGCCGCCGCCGAACTCAGCGACGACCCTTCCGTCGCCCGCAGCGCGTTGAACGCCGCTTGGGCCGGATTGCAGGCCGAGCACCTCGATGCGCAGGTCCTCGGCGCGCGCTACAACGACGACACCGGCAGTGTGTCCTACCGCTACACCTGGCAGCTGCCGAAGAACCGGACCTGGTCCTACGACGGCCAGCTCAAGATGGTCCGCAATGAAGGCCACTGGGCGGTCCGCTGGTCGGCCACCGGCCTGCACCCCAAGCTGGGGGAGCACCAGACCTTCGCGCTGCGGGCCGATTCGCCGCGCCGCGCCTCGGTCAACGAAGTGGGCGGCACCGATGTGCTGGTGCCCGGCTACGTCTACCACTACGAACTGGACGCCGGCCGGGCCGGGCAGAACCTGATGCGCACCGCGGGCGCGGTGATCGGGGCGCTGCGGCCGTTCGACGACACCCTGGGCGACCCCCAGTGGCTCGCCGAGCAAGCCAGCTCCTCGGTCACGCCGCTGGACCTGATCACGCTGCGCAAAGACGACCACGACCGCGTCGAAGCGGCGATCGGCAAGCTGCCCGGGGTGGTGATCACCCCGCGCCCGGAATTGCTGCCCACCGATGACCGTTTCGCGCCGATGCTCATCGGTGAGGTCAAGAAGGCCGTCTCGGCTCAACTCGAGGGCGAGGCGGGCTGGCGCATCGTCAGCGTCAACCAGAACGGCGTCGACGTCGCGGTGCTGAACGAGGTAGGGCCGGCACCGGCACCGTCGCTGACGATCAGCCTGGACCGATCGGTGCAGCGCGCCGCCCAGAACGCGGTCAACACCCGCGGCAACAAAGCGATGATGGTGGTGATCAAGCCGTCGACCGGTGAGCTGCTCGCCGTCGCACAGAACGCTGCCGCCGACGCCGACGGACTGGTCGCGACCACCGGTCTGTACCCGCCCGGGTCGACGTTCAAGATGGTCACCGCCGGCGCAGCGATCGAACGGGACATGGCCTCACCGAATTCGATGGTGGGCTGTCCCGGCGAGCTCGACATCGGCCAGCGCACCATCCCCAACTATGGCGGGTTCGATCTGGGCCTGGTGTCGATGTCACGGGCCTTCGCCAACTCGTGCAACACCACGTTCGCCGAACTGGCCAGCCGGATGCCGCCACGGGCGCTGTCGCAGGCGGCCAGCCGCTACGGGATCGGGGTGGACTATCTGGTGGACGGCATCACCACGGTCACCGGATCGGTGCCGCCGACGGTGGATCTGGCCGAACGCACCGAGGATGGATTCGGCCAGGGCAGGGTGCTGGCCAGCCCGTTCGGTGTCGCGCTGGCCGCGGCGACGGTGGCCGCGGGCAAGACCCCGGTGCCCCGGTTGATCGAAGGCCGGCCGACCGCCGTCAACGGCCCGGTTGGCCCGCCGGTGAGCCACGAGATGCTCGACGGGCTGCGCCAGATGATGCGACTGGTGGTCACCGACGGCACCGCGCGGGCCATCGCCGGCTGCGGACCGGTGTTCGGCAAGACCGGTGAGGCCGAGTTCACCGGTGGGTCGCATTCCTGGTTCGCCGGCTACCGCGGTGACATGGCTTTCGCCTCGCTGATCGTCGGCGGCGGAAGCTCGGAGTATGCGGTGCGGATGACCAAGGTGATGTTCGATTCGCTGCCCGACAACTTCCTGCTCTAGCGGCGTAAATTGAGCACCCATGACGGGTCTCAGCGACGACATGACCGACGTGGCCTTGCGTATCTCGGATGCGGACCGCAACGGCACCCTGCGCCGCCTGCACAATGCCGTCTCCCTCGGACTGATCGACATCGGGGAGTTCGAGGAGCGCGCGACGCAGGTCTCGCAGGCGCGGATGCGCTCGGAGCTCGACTCCCTGATCGGTGACCTGCCCGGTCCGCGCGCCATCGTCACCTCGGCGGCCGACCGGGTCGAACTGCGCGGCTGGGCCGGATCGCTCAAGCGCCACGGTGAATGGATCGTGCCGACCCGGCTGGCGTTGGTGCGACGGCTGGGCTCGGTCTATCTCGACCTCACCAAGGCCCGCTTCGCTGGTCCGGTCGTCGTCATCGAACTCGACATGCGGTTCGGCTCGGTCGACCTCCGGCTGCCCGACGGGGCGAGCGCCTCGATCGACGATGTGGAGGTCTATTGCGGCAGCGCCCGGGACCATCGCAAGGACGCCCCCGCCGAAGGCACACCGCACGTGGTGCTGGCCGGACGCGTGGTGTGCGGGTCGGTGGACATCAAAGGCCCCCGGCGCAAGCTGCGCTGGCGACGCTGACCAGCTCCGTTAAGCTGGCGTGATGCCCGTTCGTGCCCCGCTTTCCCCTGGTGCGCTGTCCCCGACGCTGCCGGTACCCCACTCGATCCCGCGCCCGGAATACGTCGGCAGGTCCGATGCCGCCGAAGGCAGCGAACCGTGGGTGCAGACACCCGAGGTGATAGAGAAGATGCGGGTGGCGGGCCGGATCGCCGCAGGTGCGCTGGCCGAGGCGGGTTACGCCGTCGCGCCCGGAGTGACCACCGACGCGCTCGACCGCATCGCCCACGACTACATGGTCGACCACGGCGCCTACCCCTCGACGTTGGGCTACAAGGGCTTTCCCAAGTCGTGCTGCACATCGCTGAACGAGGTCATCTGCCACGGCATCCCCGACTCGACGGTGATCGCCGATGGGGACATCGTCAACATCGACGTCACCGCCTACATCGACGGCGTGCACGGCGACACAAACGCCACGTTTCTTGCCGGTGAGGTGTCCGAGGAGCACCGCCTGCTCGTCGAGCGGACCCGGGAAGCGACGATGCGCGCCATCAAGGCGGTCAAGCCGGGTCGTGCGCTGTCGGTGATCGGCCGGGTCATCGAGGCCTATGCGAATCGGTTCGACTACAACGTGGTCCGTGACTTCACCGGTCACGGGATCGGTACGACGTTTCACAACGGGCTGGTGGTCCTGCATTACGACCAACCCGAGGTGGACACCGTCATCCAGCCGGGGATGACGTTCACCATCGAGCCGATGATCAACCTCGGCGGCCTGGACTACGAGATCTGGGACGACGACTGGACGGTGGTCACCAGCGACGGGCAGTGGACCGCGCAGTTCGAGCACACCCTGGTGGTCACCGACGACGGAGCCGAGATCCTCACGCTCCCATGAGGGCGCCCCGTGGCTGTTGAGCTGCTGAGGGCCGGTCAAAACCGCCCCGTGCTGGCCCGCTGGCTGTAGCCTTGCGCAAATGCCGGGCACGATGATGACCATCGACGGGTTTCCGATCCCCGTCGATATCGCAGGCCCGCACAACGGGCCCGTCGTCGTCGTGCTCGCGGCCGTCCAACATCCACTGACCGCCTATGAAGCGGTCTGTCAGCGGCTGCACACCGCGTCGTTGCGAACCATCGTGATCGGCGCCGACCCGCGACTGACCCCGAAGTCTGTGGTGGGCATCCTGGATTCCCTGGGCGTCCAGTGCGGCGTACTGGTGGGTGATCGCAGCGGTGGTGACAACGCCTGGGAGCTGGCGGCGACACGCCCGGACCGGTTCACCGGCTTGGTGGTACTCGACCGGGGACATCCGCGGGCACCGGATCTGGGCGGGGCGATCCGCGACGAGCGGTGTCCGCCGGTGGAGATCAACACCACCGTTCTGGTCAGTTCCCGGGCCGCCGCTTCGGTGGCCAACGCCAGCCAGCGGTTCGTCTACGGCGAACACCGTCTGGTGATGCTGCCCGGGCGCCGCAGCGCGAGTGAGTTCACCGCGCAATTCGCGATGGAGATCGTGTTGCGGGCCAGCACCTGGTAGGGGCTCGCGAAGAGAGTAGATTCGGCAAGTCACGCGGCATCGGGGGCCGTCGGCTTAACAATTGAACAATCATTGGGGGAGGTAGAAGTGTTGTCGTGGGGGCAATCAATACCGGCACTGCTGCGTGAACGCGCTCAGCACTGGCCGGACCGGCCGGCGTTCACCTTTGTCGACTACGAACTCGATCAGGCCGGCTACGCCGAGACCCTGACCTGGACGCAGATCTTGCGGCGGACCGAGTCCGTCGCCGTCGAGGTGGCTGCGGTGGCCGCGCCCGGCGACCGGGTCGCGCTGCTCGCGCCACAGGGTCTGGAGTACATCGCCGGCTTCTTCGGTGCAATGGAGGCCGGCTGCATCGTGGTGCCGCTGCCCGTGCCGGCGTTCGGCAGCCACGACGAGCGGGTCACCGCGGCCCTGAAGGATTGCGCTCCGACCGCGGTGCTCACCACATCGGCTGTGGCCGGCGACATCCAAGCCTGCATCAGTGCCGTCGGGGGCCGTCTGCCGGCGATCATCGAGGTCGATCTGCTCGACCTCGACTCGCCGTCCGCGTGGGACCGGTCGGGTGCGTTGACCACCAAAACCGCGCTGCTGCAGTACACCTCCGGTTCGACCGGCGCGCCGCGGGGCGTGGTGGTCTCGCACCGCAACGTCTTCGCCAACATCGAACAGGTGATGGCGGACTACTTCGACGAGGACGGGGCAGCGGCGCCGCCGGAGACCACGCTGGTGTCGTGGCTGCCGTTCTACCACGACATGGGCCTGCTACTGGGCATCATGGGGGCGGTCACGCTCGGCTGCCGCGCACTGGTGATGAGCCCGATCGCGTTCCTGCAGAAGCCGGCCCGGTGGATACAGCAGCTGGCCACCAATTCCACCACGTTCACCGCCGGGCCCAACTTCGCCTTCGAACTGGCCGCCCGCCGTACGTCTGACGACGACATGGCCGGACTCGACCTCTCCGGCGTGCACACCATCCTCAGCGGCAGCGAGCGCATCCACGCGGCGACCATCCGCCGTTTCAAGGACCGGTTCGCCCGATTCAACCTGCCGGCCAACGCGGTGGCACCGTCCTACGGGCTGGCCGAGGCGATGGTCTACGCCGGGTCGGCGCCTCGCGCGCATCGGCCGGTGACCTTCCGTCTCGACTACGAGAAACTGGTAGCCGGTGTTGCAGAGGCCGGCCCGGCCGGTGCCGACCTCGTCAGCATCGGTCCGCCGCGGGCCTGCACGGTGCGCATCGTCGACCCTGAGACGCGCCTGGAGAACCCGGAAGGCAAGGTCGGGGAGATCTGGCTGCACGGCGGCAACGTCGCCAGCGGTTACTGGCACAACCCGGAGGCGACCGAACGGACCTTCGGCGGCCGGCTCGACGCACCGTCCCCGGGAACGCCGGCGGGGCCGTGGTTGCGCACCGGGGACCTCGGCGTCATCCACGAAGGCGAGCTGCTGGTCGTCGGCCGTATCAAGGACATGCTGATCGTCGACGGTCGAAACCACTACCCCGACGACATCGAGGCCACGGTGCAGGAGCTCACCGGAGGACGAGTCGCTGCGGTCCCGATCAGCGGGGACGGTCGCGAGCAGCTGGCCGTCATCGCCGAGCTCAAGAGCCGGGCCAACCCGGATGAGGAATCGCAGCGGATACTGACCCTGAAACGGGAAGTGGCAGCCGCTGTTTCGCGAGCGCACGGGGTGCGGGTTACTGACCTGGTCTTCGTCGCGCCGGGCTCGCTGCCGATCACCACCAGCGGCAAGATCCGACGATCGACGTGCGCCGACTGGTACGGGTCGCAGCAGTTCCATCGGCTGGAGCCCGTCAGCTGACGGCGGGCGGGTAGCCTGGCAGCACTGAAAATGTCAGGGGGGACCGTCGTCGGCGAAGGAGCACAATGACCCGACCCACGATGCTGTCTCAGGCCGAACTGCAGCAACTGGTCGGGTCCGGCGAAATCGACACCGTGGTGGTGGCGTTCCCCGACATGCAGGGCCGGCTGGTCGGTAAGCGGGTGGCGGCGCAGCACTTCCTCGACGAGGTTGCCGGGCACGGCGTGGAATGCTGCAGCTACCTGCTGGCCGTCGACGTCGAGATGAACACCGTCCCGGGCTACCCGATCGCCGACTGGGGCACCGGCTACGGCGACCTGGTGCTCAAACCCGACTTCGCGACACTGCGGCGTATCCCGTGGCTGCCCGGCACCGCCCACGTGCTGGCCGACGCTCATTGGCCGGACGGGAACCCGGTCGCGGTGGCGCCCCGGCAGATCCTGTCCGCCCAGATCGCGCGGCTCGCCGAGCGCGGGCTGGTCGCCTACGCCGCAACGGAACTCGAATTCCTGGTCTTCGACGACAGTTATCGTCAGGCTTGGGCAGCCGGCTATCGCGACCTGACCCCGGGGACGGACTACAACGCCGACTACGGCCTGGTGGCCGGTACCCGACTGGAGCCGTTGCTGCGCGACATCCGGTTGGGGATGGCCGGCGCGGGCATGCGCTGCGAGGGCGTCAAGGGGGAGTGTCACACCGGCCAGCAGGAGATCACCTTCCGCTACGACGAGGCGCTGATCTGCTGCGACAACCACAGCGTCTACAAGAGCGGCGCCAAGGAGATCGCCGACCAACACGGCAAGAGCCTGACGTTCATGGCGAAATTCGACGAACGCGAAGGCAACAGCTGCCATGTGCACCTTTCGCTGCGCAGCGCCGAAGGTGCCGCGGTGTTCGCCGATGAGGCGGCGCCACACGGCATGTCGGCGTTGTTCCGCAGCTTCCTGGCCGGCCAGCTGGCCACCTTGTCTGAGCTGACACTGTGCTATGCGCCGAACATCAACTCCTACAAGCGATTCGTCGGCGGCAGCTTCGCTCCCACCGTGGTCGGGTGGGGTCTGGACAATCGCACCTGCGCGCTGCGGGTTGTCGGCCGCGGCGACTCGCTGCGGGTGGAGTGCCGGGTGCCGGGCGGCGACGTGAACCCCTACCTGGCGGTGGCGGCCCTGATCGCGGCGGGTCTGCACGGAATCGACAACGATCTTGAATTGGCAGACCCGGTCGACGGTGACGCCTACCGCGCCGGACTGCCGAACCTCCCGTCAACGCTCGCCGAAGCAGCCGAGGCGTTCGCCGAATCGACGGTGGCACGCAAGGCGTTCGGCGACGACGTCGTCGCGCACTACCTGCACGGCGCCCGGGTGGAGCTGGCGGCGTTCAACACCGCGGTGACCGACTGGGAAAGGGTGCGGGGTTTTGAACGGTTCTGAGCCCGGCGGTTCAGCGAGCCTCGACGGAGGAGAGGCGAAGCTGGGACCGCCGCATGAACACAGCCGCCCGGTGGTCGGTTTGACCACCTACTTGGACCGGGCGCAGTTCGGTGTCTGGGATGTGCGGGCGGGCCTGCTGCCCGCCGATTACTTCCAGGGCATCACCGCCGCCGGCGGTATCGCGGTGCTGCTGCCGCCGCAGCCGGTGACTTCCGAGATCGCCGCGCGCGTGCTCGATGGCGTGTCGGGCCTGGTGATCACCGGCGGCAGGGACCTCGACCCCGCCGGCTACGGCCAATCTGCGCATGCCGAAACCGATCGGCCCGACACGACGCGGGACGCTTGGGAGTTCACGCTGCTGGCCGAGGCGCTGCGGCGCGGGCTGCCGGTGCTGGGAATCTGCCGCGGCGCCCAGGTGCTCAATGTCGCGCTCGGCGGGACGCTGCACCAGCATCTGCCCGAGCTGCTCGGCAACGCCTCCCACCGGGCCGGCAACGGCGTGTTCACCCCGAAGCCGGTGCGCACGGTGGCCGGTACCCGGCTGGCCGAACTGGTCGGCGAGACCTGCGAAGTGCAGTGCTACCACCACCAGGCGATCGCGGAGCTGGGTACCGGGCTGATGGTCAGCGGTCGCGACGACGACGGTGTCGTCGAGGCGATCGAGCTTCCCGGGGAGGATTTCGTGGTCGCGGTCCAGTGGCATCCGGAAGCGTCGCTGGGTGATCTTCGGCTGTTCACCGCGATCGTGGCTGCGGCGCGCAGTTATACCGCGGCACGGGTGAACCGATGACACACGACCTCATCAACCCGGCCACCGGGGCGGTGTTCGCAGGCGTCGAGCACGTCGACGCCGCCGCGGTCGACGACGCGGTGCGCCGGGCGCAGGCGGCCCAGCGGCGGTGGGCCAAACTCGCCCCGGCCGATCGGGCGGCCGCGCTGCGGGCGTTCGCCGCGGTCGTCGACGCCCACATCGATGAGCTGGCCGCACTGGAGGTGGCCAACTCCGGGCATCCGGTGTCGGCCGCGGAGTGGGAAGCCGGGCATGTCCGCGACGTGCTGCAGTTCTATGCGGCCGGCCCGGAACGGCTGTCCGGTCAGCAGATACCGGTGGCCGGTGGGCTGGACGTCACCTTCCACGAGCCGCTCGGCGTCATCGGGATCATCACCCCGTGGAACTTCCCGATGCCGATCGCCGCCTGGGGGTTCGCCCCGGCGCTGGCCGCCGGGAACGCGGTGTTGATCAAACCGGCCGAGTGGACTCCGCTGACCACGGTCCGGCTGGGCGAACTGGCCGTCGAATCAGGTTTGGAGCCGGATCTTTTGCAGGTGCTGCCCGGCCCGGGCGCGGTGGTGGGGGAGCGGCTGGTCACCCATCCGGAGGTGGCCAAGATCGTGTTCACCGGTTCCACCGCCACCGGCACCCGGGTGCTGACGGCCGCGGCGCCCGGGGTCAAGCGGGTCACCCTGGAGCTCGGCGGCAAGAGCGCCAACATCGTGTTCGCCGACTGCGATCTGGAACGCGCGGCGGCGACCGCGCCCTACGGCGTGTTCGACAACGCCGGGCAGGACTGCTGCGCCCGTAGCCGGATCCTGGTGCAGCGCAGCATCTATGACCGCTTCATGGAATTGCTGGAGCCGGCCGTCGCCGGTGTCGTCGTCGGCGATCCGACCTCCCGGGACACCGAGATGGGGCCGCTGGTGTCGCGAACGCACTGGGAGAAGGTGGCCTCCTACGTGCCTGATGACGCACCGGTCGCCTTCCGCGGCCAGGCGCCGACCGGCGCCGGGTTCTGGTTCCCGCCGACGGTGCTGACCCCGGGCCGCAGCGACCGGTGCGTCACCGAGGAGATCTTCGGACCGGTGGTGACGGTGTTGCCGTTCGAGGATGAAGCCGACGCGGTGGCGCTGGCCAACGACTCGGTGTACGGGTTGTCGGGTTCGATCTGGACCGACGACCTGTCGAGGGCGCTACGGGTGTCGCGGGCGGTGGAAGCCGGGAATCTGTCGGTGAATTCGCATTCCTCGGTGCGCTTCAACACCCCGTTCGGGGGCTTCAAACGCTCAGGCTTGGGCCGGGAGTTGGGCGCAGACGCCCCGCTGGCCTTCACCGACACCAAGAACGTGTTCATCGCAGTGAAGGAGATGTGAGTGACGGATCTGACCCAGCGCCTGGCCGGGCGCGTCGCCGTGGTGACCGGTGCGGGTGGTGGCATCGGCCTGGCGTCCGCGCGCCGAATGCACGCCGAGGGGGCGCGCATCGTGGTCGGCGATCTCGACCCGGTGGCCGGCGCTGCGGTCGCCGAAGAGTTGGACGGTCTGTTCATACCGGTTGACGTCTCCGATCAGGCGCAGGTCGATGCGCTGTTCGACACCGCGGCGAACACGTTCGGCGCGGTCGACATCGCCTTCAACAACGCCGGCATCTCGCCGCCCGATGACGATCTGATCGAAACCACCGAACTGCCGGCCTGGCAACGGGTTCAAGACGTCAACTTGAAATCGGTTTACCTGTGCTGCCGGGCGGCACTGCGACACATGACGCCCGCCGGGCGTGGATCGATCATCAACACCGCCTCGTTCGTGGCGGTGATGGGCTCGGCGACGTCCCAGATCTCCTACACCGCCTCCAAGGGCGGCGTGCTGGCCATGTCGCGGGAACTCGGGGTCCAGTACGCCCGGCAGGGGATCCGGGTCAACGCGCTGTGTCCCGGGCCGGTGAACACCCCGTTGCTGCAAGAGCTGTTCGCCGCCGACCCGGAGCGCGCCGCGCGCCGGCTGGTGCACGTGCCGGTGGGCCGGTTCGCCGAGCCCGGGGAGATCGCCGCCGCGGTGGCGTTTTTGGCCAGCGACGACGCATCGTTCATCACCGGCTCGACGTTCCTGGTGGACGGCGGGATCAGCTCGGCGTATGTGACGCCGCTGTAAGTCTGACCTACGGATACGGGCCGCCCGGCTAGACCGACCCAAGCTTGGTTGGCCCGTCAGAACCAGTCCGGGCGCATCTGAATCGTGGTGCGGTCCAGGCTTTCCAACAGGTCGAGCTGCGGGCCGGTCTTGGGTAGCTCGTAGCGGAAGAAGTAGCGGGCGGCTTGGCGTTTGCCGTCGTAGAAGTCCCCCGAGCGGCCGGCGGCGGTCAACACTTGTTCCAGCCAAATCCAGGCGATCACCACATGACCGAAAGCCTCGAGATAGACGGCGCTGTTGGCCAAAGCGGCATCGATGTCGCCGGCGGCGAACATGCCCGCGGTGACAGCGACCAATCGCTGGATCACGGCGTCGAGGAGGTCTGCGAGATCGGCCGATTCACCCCCGGCCCGGCGCGCGACCGCGATGCTGTCGGTCATCGCCCGGTGCAAAGCGGCCAGGCTCGCGCCGTCACGCTGAACCACCTTGCGGCCCAGCAGGTCCAGGCTCTGGATGCCGTGGGTACCTTCGTGGATCGGGTTGAGTCGGTTGTCGCGGTAGTGCTGTTCGACGTCGTATTCGCGGGTGTAGCCGTAGCCGCCGTGCACCTGGATGGCCAAGTCGTTGGCGGCCAGGCACCACTGCGACGGCCAGCTCTTCGCGATCGGGGTGAGGATGTCCAGCAGGGCCGTGGCGTGCTCGAGTTCCTCGTCGGATTGCGCGGTGTGTGTGATGTCGACGAGCCGTGCGCAGTACAGCGCCAGCGCGAGTGCGCCCTCGACGTAGGATTTCTGCGCCAGCAGCATCCGCTTGACGTCCGCGTGCTCGATGATCGGAACCTGCGGCGTCGTCGGATCTTTCGCTGTCACCGGCCGACCCTGCGGCCGGCTGCCGGCGTACTCGAGCGACTTCAGGTAGCCGGTGTAGCCGAGCGCGATCGCGCCCATGCCGACCCCCAGCCGGGCCTCGTTCATCATGCGGAACATGTAGCTCAACCCGCGGTGCTGCTCGCCGACCAGGTAACCGACCGCGCCCGGCTCGCCGCCCGGCCGATACCCGCCCTCCCCGAAATTGAGCACCGTGTTGGTGATGCCGCGGTAGCCCATCTTGTGGTTGAGCCCGGCCAGCACCACGTCGTTGCGCTCACCGAGAACGCCGTCGGGTTCCACCAGAAACTTCGGCACCACAAACAGCGAGATGCCCTTCGTGCCGGCCGGTCCGCCGGGGATCTTGGCCAGCACCAGATGGACGATGTTGTCGGTGAGTTCGTGGTCGCCACCGGAGATCCACATCTTCGATCCGAACAACCGGAAGGTGCCGTCGGCGCTCGGCTCGGCGCGGGTGGTGATGTCGGCCAGCGATGATCCGGCTTGGGTCTCCGACAGGCACATCGTCCCCAGGAACCGGCCGGCGATCATGGGCTTGACGAAGGCCTCGATCTGCTCGTCGCTGCCGAATTCGGCGAGCAGGTTCGCGTTGGCCATCGTCAGCATCGGATAGCCGGCGGTGCTGACATTGGCGGCCATCAGCCAGGCGAAGCCGGCCTGAGCCACCGTCGCCGGCAGTTGCGCCCCGCCCAGGGTGTAGTCCATCGCCATGCCGACCAACTCGGCGTCGGCGCAGGCTGCCAACGCCTCCTTGACCTCATCGATGATGGTGACCTTCACCCCGTCGAAGGTGGGCTCGTTGGCGTCGCTCTTCTTGTTGTGCGGGGCGAAGTATCGGGTCGCCAGCTGTTCACACAGGTCCAACGCGTCGGAGAAGGTTTCCCGGGAGTGCTCGGCGAACCGGGGGCGAGTCGTCAGCTCACCGATCCGCAGCCAGTCGAACAGCAGAAAATCCAGGTCTTGCCGGGACAGCAGGGTGGATTTCATCGGAGCCCCTTCATTCCAGCCCGAGCAATGCGTTCTCGACGACCTCGGGCAGTGCCGGGTGGATCCAGTATTGCCCCCGGGCCATTTCCGGGGCGGTGAGCCCGAAGCTCATCGCCTGGATCAGCGGCTGGATGATCGACGACGCCTGGTGGCCCATGATGTGCGCTCCCAGCAGCCGTCCGCTGCCGCGCTCGGCGATGAGTTTGGCGAAGCCGGTGGTGTCCTCCATGGCCCAGCCGTAGGCGACGTCACCGTAGTCCTGGACTTTCACCGAAATATCGAGACCCTTTGCCCGGGCCTGATTTTCGGTCAACCCGACCGCGGCGATCTGCGGGTCGGTGAACACCGCGAACGGCACGTAGCGGTGATCGGTGGCCCGCATCGAGCCGACGTCGTCCCAATCGCACAGCAGATTGTCCGCCACCACCCGGGCCTCATGGTTCGCAACGTGTTTGAGCTCATACGGGGACGAGACGTCGCCGAGCGCGAAAACACCTCGTGCAGTGGTTCGTTGGTACTCGTCGACCGCAATCCTGCCGCCGGCGATCTCGATGCCGGCCTGCCCGGCGTCCAGCAGATCACCGTTGGGCACTCGACCGGTTGCCACCAGCAGCACGCCGGCCCGCAGGATCGATCCGTCGTCGAGTTCCACGACGACGCCGGTCCCGGCTCCGTCCGGGCGGGCGGCGACCACGTTGCGCTGCGAGCGCACTTCCCACTTGTCCGCGGCGATCCGGGTGTAGCGCTCAGCGACGGTCTCGTCGCAGTGCCGCAGCAATGTCGAGCCCCGGATCACCACTGTGACCCGGACGCCCAGGGCGGAGAACACGTGGGCGAACTCAGCGGCGATGAAGCCCCCACCGACGATCACCAGGTGCTCGGGCAACTCCGGGATCCGCATCACGTCATCGCTGGTGTAGTAGTGCACCCCGGACTCGGCGATCACCGGCGGAACCCACGATCGCGCTCCGGCGGCGATCACCACCTGCCGCGCACCGAACTGCTCGCCGCCGGCGGTGCGCAGCAGATACTCACCGTCGGAGCCGACCGGTCCGAACCGGGCGTGCTCGGCGTAGACCTCGACGTTCGGCAGGCTGCGCCGATACTTCTCGCCGCCGGCGGCGATCGGGTCGATGCGGCCGAAGACCCGCGACACGATGTCGGCCCAGCGAACCTTCTCGATGCGGGCGTCCACCCCGTAGCGGGCCGCCTCGGTCACCGTCTGCGCCACCTCGGCGGCGTAGACGAACATCTTCGTCGGGATGCAGCCCACGTTCAGGCAAGTGCCGCCGAAGGTGCCCTGCTCGCAGATCGCCACCCGCTTGTCGGCGTAGCGTTCGTCGAGAATGCTGTTGCCCGAACCGGTTCCGATTATCGCCAGGTCGTAGCTCTCCATTGCGCCAGCCTAAACGGTCTGCGAGATAGGCTGAGCAGCGTGTCCAAACCGCTTCAGACGGATGTGACACTGATCGGCGCGGGCATCATGAGCGCCACCCTCGGGGCGATACTGCGCCGGCTGGAGCCGGACGCCTCGATCACCGTCGTCGAGCGCTTGGATGCCGCGGGCGCCGAGAGCAGCGATCCGTGGAACAACGCCGGCACCGGCCACGCCGGGCTGTGCGAGCTGTTCTATACGCCGCAGCAGCCCGGCGGCGCCATCGACACCGCCAAAGCGGTGCGCGTCAACGAGCAGTTCCAGGTGACCCGCCAGTTCTGGGCCTACGCGGTGCAAAACGGCATGCTCGCGCAGCCGCGCGACTTCGTGCACCCGATCCCGCACGTCAGCTTCGTGCACGGCGCCGCCGGCGTCGACTACCTGCGCCGCCGCCATCGTGCGTTGGCACCCAACCCACTGTTCGCCGGCGCCGAGTTGATCACCGACTTCGGTGAGTTCGCCGCGCGGCTGCCGCTGATGGCGGCCGGTCGGGACCCCGACGAACCGGTGGCCCTGGACTGGGCGCCCGCCGGGACCGACGTCGACTTCGGGGCGCTGACCAAGCAGCTGATCGACTACGGGGTGCGCCACGGCACCGAAATACTGTTCGGCCACGAGGTCCGTGCTATCCGCCGGGCACCCGAGGGTGGCTGGACTCTGAGCTTGACCAACCGTCGCACCGGCCAAAGCCTAAGACTCAAAACCAAATTCGTCTTTGTCGGGGCCGGTGGAGCCACCCTCGGTCTGCTGCAGCGCTCCGGCATCCCCGAAGCCCGGGGCTTCGGAGGATTCCCGATCGGCGGCCGCTTCCTGCGCTGTGGGGTCCCGGAGCTCACCGCCGCCCACCGCGCCAAGGTGTACGGCGCCCCCGCCCCGGGCGCGCCCTCGACGACCGCACCGCACCTGGACGCCCGGGTGGTCGATGGTGCGTCGTGGCTGCTGTTCGGGCCGTTCGCGGGTTGGTCGCCGAAATTCCTCAAGTACGGCCGCGTCACGGATCTGCCGAGGTCGGTCCGTTTCGACAACGCGGCGTCGCTGCTGGGCGCCGGGGCCCGTGAGCGCGACCTGGTCGGTTACCTGATCGGCCAACTGCGGCAAACGCGCTCTGCCCGTCTCGATGCGCTCCGGGAATTCATGCCCGCGGCGCTCGACGCGGATTGGTCGCCGATACGGGCCGGTCAGCGGGTGCAGGTCGTCCGGCGTGGCCGACTCGCATTCGACACCACGATCGTGCATGCCGCCGACGGCAGCATCGCGGGGCTGCTCGGCGCCTCGCCGGGGGCGTCGACCGCGGCGCCGGCCATGCTGGAGGTGCTGGCGCAGTGCTTCGCCGGCCGGTTTGCGAGCTGGCTGCCGACACTCAAGGAGATGGTGCCGTCGCTGGGCACCCGGCTCTCCGACGAGCCCGCGCTGTTCCAGCAGGTGTGGGACTGGGGGACCCGACAGCTGGAGCTCTAGCTCGTGGCGACCCCCAGCGCCCGGCTCCGCTGCGCCGGCGACCGCCACTAGAGTTGCCGGGTGACCGAGAACCCATACCTGGTCGGGCTGCGCCTGGCCGGACGCAAGGTTGTCGTGGTGGGCGCGGGCGGCGTCGCGCAGCGGCGGCTGCCGTTGTTGGTGGACAGCGGCGCGCAGGTGACGGTGATCGCACCCAGCGCGACCCCGGCGGTCGAGGTGCTGGGGGAGCGCAAGCCCGGTATCGCGCTGGTGTCGCGGGCCTACCGCGACGGCGACCTGGCCGATGCCTGGTACGCGATTGCGGCCACCGATGACCCGGACGTCAACGCCGCCGTGGTCGCCGAGGCCGACCGACGCCAAATCTTCTGTGTGCGTGCCGATCTCGCCGTTGAGGGATCCGCGGTCACCCCGGCAACCTTCGGCTACGCCGGCCTGTCGGTGGGAGTACTGGCCGGCGGTGAGCACAACCGTTCGGCGGCGATCCGATCGGCGATCCGGGAAGCGTTGCAGTCCGGTGCCATCGCTTTGGACATCGAAGCGACCTCCGACGTGGTGCGCGGTGGTGTGGCGCTGGTGGGCGGCGGGCCCGGCGATCCGGAACTGATCACGGTGCGCGGTCGGCGCATGCTCTCGCACGCCGACGTCGTGGTTGCCGACCGGCTCGCGCCGCCCGAACTGCTCGCCGAGCTGCCCCCGAATGTCGAAGTCATCGACGCCGCCAAGATCCCCTACGGGCGGGCGATGGCCCAGGACGCCATCAATGCGCTGATGATCGAACGCGCTCACGCCGGCAAGTTCGTGGTGCGACTCAAGGGCGGCGACCCGTTCGTGTTCGCACGCGGATACGAGGAGGTACTTGCCTGCGCCGACGCCGGGATCCCGGTGACGGTGGTGCCGGGCGTGACCAGTGCCATAGCGGTCCCGGCACAGGCCGGGGTTCCGGTCACCCACCGGGCGGTGAATCACGAATTCGTGGTGGTCAGCGGGCATGTCGCGCCCGATGACCCCGAATCGTTAGTGAACTGGGATGCGTTGGCCGCGATGCGCGGCACCATCGTGTTGCTGATGGCGATCGAACGCATCGAGCAGTTCAGCGCGGTGCTGCAAGAAGGGGGCCGACCAGCCGATACACCGGTGCTGGTGGTTCAACACGGAACCACACCCGCGCAACACACGCTACGAGCGACCCTGGCCGACGCGCCCGAAAAGATCCGCGCGGAAGGCATCCGACCTCCGGCAATCGTCGTTATCGGCGCCGTCGCGGGCTTCGGGGTTTAAACATCTCTTAATATTACTGTAGGGTAGCCGGTTATGACTGCTCTCGATGATGCAGGACGGGCGACCGCGCAGTGGCAGGCAGATGCCGCCGGGGCGGAGTCCCCGGTGCGTCACGGCTCGGATGTGCTTAGCCGGACCAGCAGATATGTGTCATCCTGGCTGCCGTCTCGTCGTTTCATCTATGCCGTGATCGCCATCGGTGGCATGCAGTTGCTGGCCACGATGGACAGCACCGTGGCAATCGTCGCGCTTCCTAAGATCCAGGACGACCTGGGGCTGTCCGACGCCGGCCGCGGCTGGGTGATCAGCGCCTATGTGCTGACCTTCGGCGGTCTGATGCTGCTCGGTGGGCGACTCGGTGACACCATCGGCCGCAAGCGCACCTTCATCAGCGGGGTCGCGCTGTTCACCATCGCTTCCGTGCTGTGTGCGGTGGCCTGGGACGCGCCCACCCTGGTGATCGCCCGGTTGCTGCAGGGCGTCGGCGCGGCCATCGCCTCACCGACCGCGCTGGCGCTGATCGCCACCACCTTCCCGAAGGGGCCGGCGCGCAATGCCGCCACCGCGGTGTTCGGCGCTATGACCGCCATCGGTTCGGTGATGGGCCTGGTGGTCGGCGGTGCACTGACCGAGTTGTCGTGGCGGCTGGCGTTCGGCGTCAACGTACCGATCGGCCTGCTGATGATCTACCTGGCCCGCACCGCGCTGACCGAGACCCACCGCGAGCGGATGAAGCTGGACGCCGCCGGGGCGCTGCTGGCGACCCTGGGCTGCACCGCCGCGGTGTTCGCGTTCACGATCGGCCCGGAGAAGGGCTGGATCTCGATGATCACCATCGGCTCCGGTGTGGTGGCGATTGCGGCACTACTGGCTTTCGCGGTGGTGGAACGCACCGCGGAGAACCCGGTGGTGCCGTTCAGCCTGTTCAAGGACCGCAACCGGGTGGCCACGTTCGCGGCCATCTTCCTGGCCGGCGGGGTGCTGTTCACCGTGACCGTGACGATCGGCCTGTACGTGCAGGATCTGATGGGCTACTCGGCATTGCACGCCGGGATCGGATTCATCCCGTTCGTCATCGGGCTGGGCGTCGGACTGGGGGTGTCCTCCCAGCTGGTGCGCCGCTTCCCGCCCCGAGTGCTGGTGATCGCCGGCGGGATCGTGGTGCTGGGCGCGATGATCTACGGCTCGACCGTCGACCGGAACCTCCCGTACTTCCCGAACTTCGTGACCTTGATCGTGCTCGGCGGGATCGGGATCGGGATGATCGTGGTGCCGCTGACCCTGTCCGCGATCGCCGGCGTGGGTTTCGACCAGATCGGTCCGACTTCGGCGATCGCACTCATGCTGCAGAACCTGGGCGGCCCGGTGGTGCTGGCGATCATCCAAGCCGTCATCACCTCGCGCACGCTGTACCTCGGCGGCACCAACATGCCGGTGAAGACCATGGACCCGGCCCAGATCGCCGCGCTGGACGCCGGCTACACCTACGGCCTGCTGTGGGTGGCCGCGGTCGCGGTGCTGGTCGGTGCCATCGCGCTGCTGATCGGCTACACGGCCAAGCAGGTCGCGCATGCCCAGGAGGCACAGGACGCGTTCGGCGCGGGCAACCTGTAACTTCCCGCTGACACCGACCTCCCGTCGCTAAGCTGGCGTCCTATGGCGGCGCCGGGTAGGTCCGAGTCGGCCGGCCGGCCGTTGTCGTCCAGCGTGCTCGGTATCGCCATCGTCGCGATCACCGGCATGCAATTGATGTCCACTCTCGACGGCACGATCGTGATCGTGGCGCTGCCACGGATGCAGGCCGACCTGGGCCTGTCCGATGCCGCGAAAAGCTGGGTGATCACCGGCTATGTGCTGACCTTCGGCGGCCTGCTGCTGCTCGGCGGCCGGGTCGGGGATGCCATCGGCCGGAAACGCGCATTCATCTCCGGTGTCGGGGTGTTCACGATCGCCTCGCTGGTGTGCGGGGTGGCCACCGACTCGGCGACCCTGATCGCCGCCCGCGCCGTGCAGGGCACCGGGGCAGCGGTGGCCGCACCGACCGGGCTGGCGCTGATCGCCACCACCTACGCCGTCGGCCAAGCCCGCAACCGGGCGATGGCGGTGTCGGCGGCCATGCAGGGCATGGGCTCGGTGCTGGGCCTGGTGCTCGGCGGTGCGCTGACCGTCATCTCCTGGCGGCTGGCGTTTTTGATCAACATCCCGATCGGCGTCGTCATCGTCGCGATCGCGGTGACCCGGTTGACGGAAACTCACACCGAGCGGCTCCGACTCGACCTGCCCGGGGCGCTGCTGGCCACCGCCGGCTGCACCGCGGCGGTCCTGGTGTTCACCCAGGGCCCGCCGTACGGCTGGGCCAGCCCGTGGGTGATCGGCGCCGGAGCGGCCGCGGCGGTGTTCCTGCTGGCGTTCCTGTTGGTGGAGCGAGGCGCGGCCAACCCGCTGGTGCCGCAGGCGGCGTTCGACAACCCCAGCCGGGTCGCCACTTTCGTGGCGTACTTCATGGCCGGTGGGGTGATGCTCACCGTCAGTGTGATGATCGGTCTGCTGGTGCAGGACGTGCTGGGTTACTCGGCGTTGCGTGCCGGGGTGTGCTTCATTCCGTTCGCCCTGGCGATGGGTGCGGGCAATGTGCTGACCACCTGGGTGTCCGCGCTGGTCGCGCCGCGCTGGTTGATCATCGGCGCCGGCAGTCTGGTGTGGGCCGCCATGCTGTTCGGTTCCACCCTGGACCGCGACGTGCCGTATCTGCCCGACCTGGTGATGCTGTTCATGGTGGGCGGTTTCGGCATCGGAGTGATCTCGGTGGTGCTGCCGCTGTGCGCACTGGCAGATGTCGGCCCGCGTGAGATCGGACCGGTGTCGGCGATCACGTTGATGGTGTACAACCTGGGCGGACCGGTGGTGCTGGTGATCGTCCAGGCCGTGCAGACCTCCCGGACGCTGTATCTGGGCGGCACCACCGGGCCGGTCAAGAACATGACGCCCGCCCAATTGGATGCGCTCGGGCACGGCTACACCTATTCGCTGCTGTGGGTGGCCGCGATCGCGGTGCTGGTGGGTGCGGCCGCGCTGTTCATCCGGTTCTCCGCAGCCCAGATCGCCCGCGCCCAGCACACCCTGGAGGCCGTGGAGGCCGGGGAGTTGTAGCACCGGTCTCCAAGAGTGCGAGTCCGTGTCTGCCCGCGCCTGAAGATAGGCTCTCCCGCTGTGATCACCCGGATGTCCCAACTTTTCCTGCGTACCCTGCGTGACGACCCCGCCGATGCCGAGGTGCCCAGTCACAAGCTGCTGATCCGGGCCGGCTACATCCGGCCGATCGCGCCGGGGCTGTACAGCTGGCTGCCGCTGGGCCTGCGGGTGCTGCGCAACATCGAACGGGTGGTGCGCGAGGAGATGAACGCGATCGGCGGCCAGGAGATCCTGTTCCCGGCGCTGCTACCGCGCGCCCCGTACGAGACCACCAACCGCTGGACCGAGTACGGCGATGGGCTGTTCCGACTGCAGGATCGGCGGGACAACGATTATCTGCTGGCCCCCACCCACGAAGAGATGTTCACCCTGACGGTCAAGGGGGAGTACAGCTCCTACAAGGACTTCCCGGTGGTGCTGTACCAGATTCAGACCAAGTACCGCGACGAGGCGCGGCCGCGGGCCGGGATCCTGCGCGGCCGCGAGTTCGTGATGAAGGACTCCTACTCCTTCGACGTCGACGAGACCGGGCTGGGTGCGGCCTATGACGCCCATCGGGAGGCCTACCAGAAGATCTTCGACCGGCTGGCGCTGCGCTACGTGATCGTTTCGGCGACGTCTGGGGCGATGGGCGGCTCGGCCTCCGAGGAGTTCCTGGCCGAAAGCGAGGTCGGCGAGGACACCTTCGTGCGATGCCCGGAATCCGGGTATGCCGCCAATGTCGAAGCGGTCATCACCGCCCGCCCGGAACCGCAGCCGATCGAGGGCCTGCCCGAGGCGAAAGTGCACGACACCGGCGACACCCCGACGATCGCCACCTTGGTGGAGTGGGCCAACGGTGCCTTGGACCGCACCGTCACCGCCGCCGACACCCTCAAGAACGTGCTGCTCAAGGTCCGCCGGCCTGCCGGCGAGTGGGAATTGCTGGGTATCGGGGTGCCCGGCGACCGCGAGGTCGACGAGAAGCGGCTGGGCGCGGCGCTGGAACCCGCCGAGTACGCGCTGCTCAGCGACAGTGATTTCGTCAAGCACCCGTTCTTGGTCAAAGGCTATATCGGTCCGAAGGCGCTGGCGGACAACGGGGTTCGCTATCTGGTCGACCCGCGGGTGGTGGACGGCACCAGCTGGATCACCGGCGCCGACCAACCCGGGAAGCATGTCGTCGGGCTCGTGGCCGGACGTGATTTCACCGCCGACGGCACCATCGAGGCCGCCGAGGTACGCGACGGTGACCTGTCACCGGACGGCGCCGGCACGCTGGTCAGCGCCCGCGGGATCGAGATCGGCCACATCTTCTCGCTGGGCCGCAAATACACCGATGCGTTCACCGCCGACGTGCTCGGCGAGGACGGGCGTCCGGTGCGGCTCACAATGGGTTCATACGGCATCGGGGTGTCGCGACTGGTGGCCGTGATCGCCGAGCAGCATCACGACGAGCTGGGGCTGCGCTGGCCGGCGCAGGTTGCGCCGTTCGACGTGCACCTGGTGATCGCCAACAAGGACGACGCCGCCCGCGCCGGTGCGACCGAACTGGCCGCCGAGCTGGACCGGCTCGGTCTGGAAGTGCTGTTCGACGATCGGCACGCCTCGCCGGGGGTGAAGTTCAAGGACGCCGAACTGCTCGGGGTGCCATGGATCGTGGTGCTGGGACGCGGCTGGGCGCAGGGGATCGTCGAACTGCGGGACCGCTTCACCGGTCAGACCCGCGAGCTGGCCGTCGGCGACGGATTGGCCGGGCAGATCCTCGCCGCGGTCCGCGCTGAGGTGCCTTAGCCCGGCGCCTGGGTGCACATCGTGCTGCGGGCCGCGCGCACCACGACGGCGGCCTGCTCGGGACTGGCGCCGTACTGCGCGGCCACCTGGTCGGCCACCGCGGCCGAAGACTGACCGGTGTAGAGCCCCCGGCACACCTGCTTGCCGGCCAGCATCAGCTGATCGTCGTCACCGGGGAAGTTACCGCGGGTCGCGTCGAGGTACCTGACGTCCTCGGCGGTGTAGGGGATCGGCCACGCGGCGGCCGGGCCGGTGCCCAGCATCACTGCGGCCCCCACCGTGGTCGCGATCAGGACAGCACGCTTGTACACCGACATCATCTTGCTCCCTTGGCTCGGTCTCACTCAGTCCTGGCCACCCGGGAACGCCGCGGTGATCGGCCAATTTCCCAGTGCCTGGTTCCAGTGCGCGGCCAGCACCGCACTTTGGCCGAGCGCGGTCGCGGCGAATTCCCGGTCTGCGGGCTCGCGGGCCTGCTCGATGACCGCACGCCAGGCCGTCGCCGTGTCGTTCTCCATTCGGACCGCCAGCCGCAGCGCGTCGTCAGATGTGCTCAGCGGCATGGGCAGCCGATAACCTGCGGCGGCTTGCGGGATCGGAACCGAGCGGGCGGTCAGCATCGCGATGGTTCGATCCCGGCGCTCGCGGTGCTGGCGGATGGTGGGCACCACCAGGTCGTTGAGTTCCGGCAGGGAGTACGCCGACACCAGCCCGTAGCCGTAGACGACCCCGTATTCGGTGGCCAGGGCATCGCACAGGGCCGCATCCGGGCCGCTGAGCGGACTGGGTTCGACCGACGTCACGACGGCGTCACCAATGCGACCGCGTACGAAGCCGTGCAGGCCGCTGCGATGGAGGCCAGCAGCCCGGCCCGGTAGCCCGAGGAGGCGATGGCCAGCTCCCCAGCGCTGTCTGCCGCGGCACGCAATGCGTTGACCACCTGGGACACCGTCGGAACGGGCCCATCCGGCACGCTGGTCGAGGTGGTGGTTTCCGGGGCGTCCGGCGCAGGCTTCCCGGCGGCCCGGGCGATCTCGGCGGCCAGCGCCCTGGCGTGTTCGGCCCGTTCCAGCGACACCTGATCCAGCGCTGCGGCCAGCGCCTTGGAATCGTCGGCATCCGGGGCATCTGCGGCGGCCAGTGCGGCCCCGGCCGCGGCGGCCAGCTCACTGTCGCGGTGCGCCAGTTGCCGTTGCGCTTCCAGGTCGTCGACGGCCGGCGGCCTCGGGGCCGAGCCGCACGCCGGTGCCGCCAGGGCGAGCAGGGCGAGCACCCCGGCTCCGGTCAGCACGCGCCGCCGGTCAATGGTGGTCAGGGGGCCGGGCACCTAAGACATCCTGCCATTGCGGCGCCGCCGGATTGACGCGGCGTGGCCGGTCACGGGGTGAGGCGTGCGTGGCCGGTGCTTTTGCCGCTTTGCTGTGGCTGTGCAGCCCACGGCGTATCGTTAGTGGCTGATTCCCGCCGCGCGTGGCGCGCGGGAACGCGACGACCGGACAACTCAAGATGAGGAGCTCGCCGTGGCCACCGGGCTACCTTCGCAGACACAGGTGATCGAGCTGCTCGATGCTGAGTTCACCCGCGCCGGCTACGAGATCGAAGACGTCGTCGTCGACGAACGTGCGCCGCTGCCGCGAATCACCGTGGTCGCAGATGGTGACACCCCGCTGGACCTCGATGCCGCCGCGGCGCTGGCGCGCTCGGCGTCGGATCTGCTCGACGGTCTCGAATACGACGGTCAATACGTGCTGGAGGTCAGCTCACCCGGCGTGCAACGGCCGCTGAGCACGCCTAAGCATTTTCGCCGCGCTCATGGCCGCAAGGTCGAGTTGACCCTGTCCGACGGGACCAGCGTGACCGGTCGGGTGGGCGCCGTCGACGACGACGTTCTGACGCTGGTGGTGCGCGCCGGGCGGGACTGGAACCGGCGCCGGCTGCCGCTGAGCGAGATCAGCCGAGCGGTGGTGCAAGTCGAATTCTCACCGCCGACCGAACGTGAGTTGGAGTTGACGGGCCGGCAGCGCAGCGACGAGAAGGAGTGGCGCCAATGAACATCGACATGGCCGCGCTGCACGCGATCGAGGCTGACAAGGGCATCCCGGTCGACGTGGTGGTAGACACCATCAAATCGGCATTGCTCACCGCTTATCGGCACACCGAAGGGCACCAGGCCGACGCGGCCATCGACATCGACCGCAAGACCGGCATGGTGCGCGTGCTGGCCCGCGAGACCGACGTTGACGGCAACGTCATCAGCGAATACGACGACACGCCCGAAGGCTTCGGCCGTATCGCTGCGACCACCGCCCGCCAGGTGATCCTGCAGCGGTTGCGGGATGCCGAGAACGAGAAGGCCTACGGCGAGTTCTCGGCGCGGGAAGGCGACATCGTGGCCGGCGTCGTCCAGCGCGACGCCCGGGAAAACGCCCGCGGTGTCGTCGTGGTGCGGTTGGGTACCGAAGCCAAGGGCTTCGACGGCGTCATCCGGCCCGCCGAGCAGGCGCCCGGCGAAGGTTACGAGCACGGCGACCGGCTGCGCTGCTACGTGATCGGGGTGACCCGCGGGTTGCGCGAACCGCGCATCGAACTGTCGCGCACCCACCCGAACCTGGTGCGCAAACTGTTCGCCTTGGAGGTGCCCGAGATCGCCGACGGGTCGGTGGAGATCGTCGCGGTCGCCCGCGAAGCCGGTCACCGGTCCAAGATCGCGGTGGCCTCGCAGGTCCCCGGGCTCAACGCCAAGGGCGCCTGCATCGGTCCGATGGGCCAGCGGGTGCGCAACGTGATGAGTGAGCTGGCCGGCGAGAAGATCGACATCATCGACTACGACGAGGACCCGGCCCGTTTCGTCGGCAACGCGTTGTCGCCGGCAAAGGTGATGTCGGTGACGGTGATCGACCAGACGACACGTGCCGCGCGGGTGGTGGTTCCGGATTTTCAGCTGTCACTGGCCATCGGCAAGGAGGGCCAGAACGCCCGATTGGCGGCCCGGCTCACCGGCTGGCGCATCGATATCCGCAGCGATATCCCGGAGCCCGCGGCGAACGGCGCCGAGCATGAGGCCGGCCGCGGTGTGGCCCACGAGCACTGAGCGGAACGCGGCCAGGGCGCACTGAGCGGGACGTGAGCGGGCTCGAATTCGGGTGGTTCGGGCGATCGCCGGCGTATGGGTAGACTGAGCCGTGATCCAGCGCGAGACTTCGACAGCCGACTCGCGGACGCACCGCTCCCCGAAGGGACCGGTGCGCACGTGTGTCGGATGCCGGAAACGCGAGTTGGCCGTCGAATTGCTTCGGGTGGTCGCTGTGTCAGGGAACGGCAACGAGGCCGTGACCATTGACCGGGCGGGCAACCAGCCGGGACGGGGTGCGTGGTTGCATCCCGCATCGGAGTGCCTGCAAGCGGCGATCCGGCGACGAGCTTTCGCGCACGCGTTGCGGATCAGCGGTTCCCCGGATGTGTCCGGGGTGGAGGAGTACTTCGATCAACAGATCGGCTCACCGCCCCGGCCAACAGAACAGGTAGCGAAGAACATGAGCACACCGTGAAGTCCCGATGACCATGCGTCATAGCTAAACCCGAGGCGCGGCCCACCACCGCTGTCGCCTCATAGACAGGAGATGTAGTGGCAAAGGCCCGCGTACACGAGTTGGCCAAGGAACTCGGTGTCACCAGCAAGGAAGTCCTCGCTCGTCTGAGCGAGCAGGGCGAATTCGTCAAGTCGGCGTCCTCGACCGTGGAAGCCCCCGTCGCGCGCCGGTTACGCGAGGCGTTCGGCGGCGGCAAACCAGCCCCGAAGAGCGAAGAGCCCGCCGCCAAGGCGCCCGCCAAGGCCCCGGCTCCGGCCCCGGCGGCGACTCCCGCCCCGGTCCCGCCGGCGCCTGCCGCGGTCGCCGACAGCGAGGTCGTCAAGGCCGCCGCGCCCGCCGC
This sequence comes from Mycobacterium sp. IDUB_21, assembly GCF_055419425.1. NCBI lineage: Bacteria > Bacillati > Actinomycetota > Actinomycetes > Mycobacteriales > Mycobacteriaceae > Mycobacterium > Mycobacterium sp. IDUB_21. Next base: position 175,051 of record NZ_JBVAXQ010000008.1, read on the forward strand.
GGCGAAGCCGTCGGCTCCGGCTGCGCCCGCCGCCGAGGCCCCCGCGCCCGCGGCGCCGCCACCCGCCTCGACGCAACCCGGCCCTCCGCCTGCTGCTCCCGGCCCGCGGCCCGCAGCGCCGGGTCCCAAGCCCGGCGCCCGCACACCGCGCGTCGGCAACAACCCCTTCTCGTCGGCGCAGCCGGTGGAGCGCGCCATCCCGCGTCCGCACCCGCAGGCCCCCCGGCCGGGCGCACCCCGGCCCGGCATGCCGCGTCCCGGCGGCGCATCTCCGGGCAACATGCCCGCGCGGCCCAGTAATTTCGGGGCACAGGGCCGTCCGGCGCGCCCCGGCGGCCCACCCCGCCCCGGCGGCGGTGGCCCGGGTGGTCGTCCCGGTGGCCCGGGTGGCCGTCCCGGCGGTCCCGGCGGCGGTCCCGGCGGTAACTACCGCGGCGGCGGTGCCGGCGGTCCCGGCGGTGGAGGTGCCCCCGCAGGCGCCGGCGCCGGAGGTTTTCGGGGCCGCCCCGGTGGTGGGGGTGGTGGCCGTCCCGGCCAGCGCGGCGGCGCGGCCGGCGCATTCGGCCGTCCGGGCGGCGCACCCAAGCGGGGACGCAAGTCGAAGCGGGCGAAACGCGCCGAATACGAGAACATGCAGGCTCCGGTCGTCGGCGGCGTGCGGTTGCCGCACGGCAACGGCGAGACCATCCGGCTGGCCCGCGGCGCATCGCTGTCCGACTTCGCCGAGAAGATCGACGCCAACCCGGCCGCGCTGGTGCAGGCACTGTTCAACCTCGGTGAGATGGTCACCGCCACGCAGTCGGTCGGCGACGAGACGCTGGAGCTGCTCGGCGGCGAGATGAACTTCGTCGTGCAGGTCGTCTCGCCCGAGGACGAGGACCGTGAGCTGCTGGAGTCGTTCGACCTGACTTACGGCGAGGATGAAGGCGGCGAGGAAGATCTGCAGAGCCGCCCGCCGGTGGTGACCGTGATGGGCCACGTCGACCACGGTAAGACCCGCCTGCTGGACACCATCCGCAAGGCCAACGTTCGCGAGGGCGAAGCCGGTGGCATCACCCAGCACATCGGCGCCTACCAGGTGGGCGTCGACTTCGACGGCTCCGAGCGGCTGATCACCTTCATCGACACCCCGGGTCACGAGGCGTTCACCGCCATGCGTGCCCGCGGCGCCAAGGCCACCGACATCGCGATCCTGGTGGTCGCCGCCGATGACGGCGTGATGCCGCAGACGGTGGAGGCGATCAACCACGCCCAGGCCGCCGATGTGCCGATCGTGGTGGCGGTCAACAAGATCGACAAGGAGGGCGCCGACCCGGCCAAGATCCGGGCGCAGCTCACCGAGTACGGGCTTGTCGCCGAGGACTTCGGTGGCGACACCATGTTCGTCGACATCTCGGCCAAACAGGGCACCAACATCGCGGCCCTGGAAGAGGCGGTGCTGCTGACCGCCGACGCTGCCCTGGACCTGCGGGCCAATCCCGACATGGAGGCCCAGGGTGTGGCGATCGAGGCGCACTTGGACCGCGGTCGCGGACCGGTGGCCACCGTGCTGATCCAGCGCGGCACGCTGCGGGTCGGCGACTCGATCGTCGCCGGCGACGCCTACGGCCGGGTGCGGCGCATGGTCGACGAGCACGGCGACGACATCGATGAGGCGCTGCCGTCGCGGCCCGTTCAGGTCATCGGCTTCACGTCGGTGCCCGGTGCCGGTGACAACCTGCTGGTCGTCGACGAGGACCGGATCGCCCGTCAGATCGCCGACAAGCGCAATGCCCGCAAGCGCAACGCGCTGGCCGCACGGTCGCGCAAGCGGATCTCGCTGGAGGACCTGGACTCGGCACTGAAGGAGACCAGCCAGCTCAACCTGATCCTCAAGGGCGACAACGCCGGTACCGTCGAGGCGCTGGAGGAGGCCCTGATGGGCATCCAGATCGACGACGAGGTGCAGTTGCGGGTGATCGACCGCGGTGTCGGTGGCATCACCGAGACCAACGTCAACCTGGCGTCGGCGTCGGACGCGATCATCATCGGGTTCAACGTGCGTGCCGAGGGCAAGGCCACCGAGCTGGCCAACCGTGACGGTGTGGAGATCCGCTACTACTCGGTGATCTACCAGGCCATCGACGAGATCGAGAAGGCCCTCAAGGGCATGCTCAAGCCCATCTTCGAGGAGAAGGAGCTGGGGCGCGCCGAGATCCGTGCGCTGTTCCGGTCCTCGAAGGTCGGCAACATCGCGGGCTGCCTGGTCACCTCGGGCATCATGCGCCGCAACGCCAAGGCACGACTGCTGCGCGATTCGGTGGTGGTTGCCGAGAACATCACGGTCTCCTCGCTGCGCCGCGAGAAGGAGGATGTCACCGAGGTCCGTGACGGCTACGAATGTGGTCTGACGCTGACTTACAACGACATCAAGGAAGGCGACGTCGTCGAGACCTACGAACTCGTAGAGAAGGCGCGGACGTAGTCGTGGTCGACGTGGGCCGAGCTCGCCGGCTTTCCAAGCGCATCGGGACCATCGTCGCGTCGGCGATCGAGTTCGAGATCAAGGATCCTCCGTTGGCCTTCGTGACCGTTACGGACACGAAGGTGACGGGCGACCTGCACGACGCGACCGTCTACTACACGGTGCGGGGGCAGACCCTGCAGGACGCGCCCGACTATGCCGGCGCTGCCGCGGCACTGGAACGTGCGAAGGGAACCCTGCGGACCAAGGTGGGCGCCGGCACCGGCGTGCGGTTCACTCCCACGTTGTCATTTGTTCTGGATCAGGTGCCGGACACCGCTGCCCACATGGAGGAGCTGCTGGCTGCCGCGCGGGCCGCCGATGCCGACCTGGCCCGGATTCGGGAGGGTAAGCAGCCGGTGGGGGAGGCCAACCCGTACCGGGAGGTCCCCGGGGTACCGGGCGCCGAAGACAGCGGTGACGGTGAGCGATCTGGCGACTGATCCGCTGCCTCCGGGTCGGTGCGTCGATGCCGCCGGAGCCGTGGAGCTGCTGGCGGGCGCAGACACGCTGGCGGTGATCTGCCATGTGCATCCCGACGCCGACACGATCGGCGCCGGGCTGGCGCTCGCGATGGTGCTGCGACGGCGCGGCAAGGCTGTCCAGGTCAGTTTCGCCCGCCCGGCTTGTCCTGCCGAGCTACCGCGGTCCCTGCGATCGCTGCCGGGCGGCGAGTTGCTGGTCAGCCCGGATGCGGTACGTCGCGACGCCGATCTGGTGGTGACGGTGGACGCCTCGAGTGCAGATCGGCTCGGTGCCCTCCGGGAGCTGGCAGCCGCCGGTCCCGAGCTGCTGGTGATCGACCACCATGCCTCGAATCAGCTGTTCGGGACGGCGAATTTCGTTGACTCGTCTGCGGATTCGACGACGATGATGGTGGCTGAGCTGATCGACGCCTGGGGCGAACCGATGGACGTCGATGTGGCGCATTGCCTGTATGCGGGACTGGCGGCCGATACCGGCTCGTTTCGGTGGGCCAGTGCCCGCGCCTTCCGGCTGGCTGCACGGCTGGTGGACGTCGGAGTGGACAACGCGGCGGTCACCCGCACCGTGATGGACACCCATGCGTTCGACTGGCTGACGATGCTGTCGCGGGTGCTGAGCCAGGCGCGACTGCTGCCCGACGCGGTGTGCGGGCGCGGGCTGGTCTACGCCGTGGTCAATCACGCCGAGTGGAGCGCTGCGCGCCCCGAGGAGGTGGAGAGCATCGTCGACATCGTGCGCACCACCGAACAGGCCGAGGTGGCGGCGGTGTTCAAGGAGGTTGAGCCGGGCTGTTGGGCGGTGTCGATGCGTGCCAAGTCGGCGGTGGACCTGAGCGCCGTGGCCGTCTCGTTCGGCGGCGGGGGACATCGGCTGGCCGCCGGCTACACCGCCGCCGGCGAGGCGCAGGACGTGGTCGGCGCGCTGGTTGCCGCGCTGAATTAGTCTGCGCGCGAGCCGGAACCCCGGCGGCGCATCGCCATCGACGTCTGCAATTGCGCGACCACCTCGGCGACCGCTGCCGTGTTGTCCATGGACGGGGGCTCGGGCAGTGGGCCCTGCCATTGGGCGATCACCGGCAGCTCGGCGTCGATGAACAGTTGCCGGCAATGGCCGCGCTGGATCTTGCCGCTGGAGGTGGTGGGAATCGACAGGTGCTTGACCAGCACCACGGCGTGCGTCTGGAGGCCGTGCTGTCGCGCGATCGACGTTCGGATTGCGTCGATGATGCCGCCCAGCTCGACCTCACCGGCGTGATCGGGGTCGAGTTCCTGAACGACCGCGAGTTGCTCGACGGCGCCCGGCACCGGGGTTGTAGCGAACACCGCGCCGCGGCCCGACACCAAGGCCGGGTGGGTGTCCTGCACGGTGACCTCAATGTTGTTGGGGTAGTAGTGGTGTCCGTCGATCACGACGAGATCTTTCACCCGTCCGGTGATGAATAGCTCGTCGGCGCACAGGAATCCGAGGTCGCCGGTGCGCATATACGGGCCGTCACCGGTGTCGGCGACCATGCCGGCGAAGGCCTGCTCGGTCTCCTCCGGCCGCTGCCAGTAGCCCTGGGCGATGCTGGGTCCGGCGAGCCAGATCTCGCCGACCTCGTCGGCGCCGCGCAACCGGCGGGTCACCGGATCGACGACGACTAGGTCCTGGCCGCCCCGGGGCTGTCCGCAGCCGACGATCGGCACCGCGCCGGGATGCTCGGGCGCGATGTCGCGGACCCGGTCGGTGCTCAGCACCTCGCGGTCGATATAGCGCACCCCGGGCATGCCGGAGTCTGATCCGCCCGAGACCAACAGGGTGGCCTCGGCCAGCCCGTAGACCGGCATGAACGACTCCAGCCGGAACCCGGCTGGGGCGAAGGCGTCGGCGAATGCCGCCAGGGTGGAGGCACGGACCGGTTCGGCGCCGTTCATGGTGGCGGTCAGGCTGGACAGGTCCAGGGCGGCCCGCTCTTCTGGAGTACTGCGCTCGACACATCGTTGGTAGGCGAAGTTCGGAGCAGCCGTGATCACACCGCGGTAGCGGGAAATGGCTTCCAACCAGCGCATCGGGCGCTTGATGAATGCGGCCGGCGACATCAGCGCGGTACTGAATCCGAGGTAGAGCGTCTCCAGGAGTGCCCCGAGGCCCATGTCGTGCTGCGGAGGCAGCCAGTACACCCCGACCGCGTCGGCGTCGCCGTTCCAGGCCTGACGGGTGGCCTCTGCATTGTGCAGCAGATTGCGATGGCTCAGCAGCACTCCTTTGGGCGTGCGGGTGGAGCCGGAGGTGTACTGGATCATGGCGGTCGAACCGGCGTCGATGTCCGGTGCCACCCACCGGTCGGCGTCGAGCGCGGCCGCATCCTCGATCAGCAACCACCGCAGGTCTCGTCCGTCGGCGAGATCGTCGACCGAGGCCTTGGTGTTGGCTTGGGTATCGGCGGTGGCCAGCGCGAAGCCGGCCTGTGCGTCGGGGACGACTGCCACCAGGCGCGGTGCCAGCCGTTGATGGACCGGCACCGCAACGGCACCGGCGTAGAGGCAGCCGAAGAAGCCGGCGATGAACTCCAGGCCGGGACGGGCCACCACCAGTACCCGGTCACCGGCGGCACCCTGTTGCTGCAGGGTCGCCGCGATTGCCCGGGCCTGGTGGTCGAGTTGGCGATAGGTCAGCTCGCTGACGCCGTCGTCGTCGCCGTTGTAGGAGAATCGAAACGCCAGTTTGTCCGAATGCTGTTCGGCGCGTCGCCGCAGCATGTCCACCAGGGTGGCGTTACCGGGCAGGCTGCTGTCCGGCATGTCGTTCGCCGCCTAACCTGTCGTGCTGATCATCCTCGCTGCGCACCTTAGCGGAGACTTGGCCAGCCGTCAGAAGACGTCGCTCCATTGGAAGTTGGTGATCGCGTCGGAAAGCTCGGTCCACAGGTCCGCACCGGCGGCGCCGCTGCCCGCGTCGTCGCTGCCGAAGATGTCGTCGGGGATGGTGGGGAACTGGATGCCGGTCCCGGGCGGGAAAGCCGGGAACGTTGGTGCGTTTTTGCCATCGGAGGTCGCCTCGTTCCACTGCGAACCGAGTTGCAGGCCGATCAGCTCCGAGAGGCTCTGCCAGGCGGCCAGCGGGCCGACGCCGTGGCCGTCGAAGGCGATGCTGCCCAGCACGGGCACCCCGCCGATGTTGATGCCCAGGCTGTTGAAGATGGACCCGCCGACCGCAGGGATATCGGCGGTCGGGTCGCCCGCGGAGTCGTACAGGTGCCATGGTCCGGTGTTGACAACCCCGGGACTGAGCAGCCCACCGAACGCGAATTCCAGGTGATCGACGCTCATGCCTGCGGGTAGCAGTCCCGCGCCGTTGATCGCCGGCAGCAGCGCGTCGAGGTCGAGCGTGGCTCCGTTGAAGTACGCGCCGGTCATGTTGGCCAGGATCTCGTTGATGCCGTCACCGTCGGTCATGCTGTTCATCAGCGCGATCCACGGGCTGATCGAGGGACCCAGCGCGCCGAGCCAGATGGCGCTCATCGGTGAGCCCAGGAAGTGGATGATCGGGTCCAGCAGGGGGGCCTGGTCGGCCGGCAGGAAGCCGGGGAGCTGCCCCCAGAGCAGGCCGTGGTCGCCGGCGATGGTGAACTTCTCCACAGCGGTCGCGGTGTCGGCGTCCGCGTTGGTCAGCGTGAGCCCGGAGAATACGTCCTTATAGTGGTCGCGCATCTCCTCGGTCACCGCGGTGAGGTTCGACGGGTCCGTGAAGATCTGCTGGGCGTAGCCGGACAGGTTGCTCCAGAGCTGCTGCATCGCCACGCCGGGGGCGAGGTAGTAATTGTTGGCCAATACCGACGCGTTGGTGGCGGCGATGTTGTACTGCTCGATCCACGGCGCCATCGCATCGCCGAGCGCGTTGGTGAGCGTGACCTCCGGCATCGGGCGCAGCCTGGGCGCCGGCGCCGCTGTCGGGGTGATGGCGATCAGGGCCGCCCCAACGATCGCGACACCGGCGGTGGCGTAGGGCCGAAGTACTTGCTGCATCGGTATCACCTCGTACTCGTTGGGCAGACGAAACAACCGCGTACGCGATTGAAACTACTTAACTAATGCCTGAGAAGCAAGCAATATGAACGCGCGTATTTCATGGCCGTAGCACACGCTCGACGCGGCCGGAGGAGTTACGCGCAATAGTTACCGGGAAAATCACTGCAGCGTGTGGGCCTATCCAGGCGTCAGTCGGCGGAACTCGACAGAGAATGAGGCGATACCAAGCATTGCGGTACCCCAGCAAGTACATTACGGTCTACTGAGAAACATCGATTTGTCTGACAGGCTTGGCAGGCCGGTTCACAGGAGAGGTGTTCGCACATGACTCATCGTCACCCCAGCAGCCACCGGGACCGTCACGGCAAGGGCGCTGCGCGGCGTCGTCATCGGGTCATCGGCACGGGCAGCGCGGCGGCCGCCTTCCTGGCCTTCGGTATGACACCGCTGACCGCGGCGCCCAATGCCCACGCCGACATCGATGATCTGTTCAACCTCGACTGGCTGTCCGAGATCTTCGGCCAGGCAGACGTGGCGTCGCCTGCCGACTTCGGTGACATCGGCTCGGCCGCGGCCCTGGACCCGACGCAGTTCATCGACCAGTTCTTCTACACCCCGCTGCATGACATGTCGCAGCTCTGGATCACCAGCTCGTTCGGTGAGATGGTCGACAACGCCATCAACGACATGGCCGGCATCCACCTGATCGGCAATGGTCTGGATGGAACCGCACTCGACGTGAACGGCGGTGACGGCGGACTGTGGTTCGGCGACGGCGGCGCCGGCTGGGACAGTGACGCGGCCGGCGTGGCCGGCGGTAACGGTGGCGACGCCCTCGGATTCGGTGACGGCGGCGCCGGTGGCGACGGCGGCGCGGGCGCGATCGGCGGCAACGGTGGTGCCGGTGGCAGCCTGATGGGCAATGGCGGTGACGGCGGCGCCGGTGGTTCCGGCATCGCGACCGCCGGTGGCAACGGCGGTAACGCCGGCGACGCGATCGGCTGGCTGTTCGGCAACGGCGGCAACGGTGGCGCCGGTGGCAACGGCGTCAACGGCAACTGGGTCAACGGCAACGGCAACGGGACCAACGGCGGCAACGGCGGCAACGGCGGCGCGGGCGGCACCCAATGGGGCAACGGCGGCAATGCCGGCCAGGCCGGAACCGGCGGTAACGGCGCCGACGGCGACGCCACGAATGTCAACGGCGGGAACGGCGGTAACGGCGGTGTGGGCGGTGCGGCCGGCGCCAATTTCTGGCAGAGCGGTCAGACCGGAACCGGTGCCGCCGGCGGCGCGGGCGGTGACGGTGGTACCGCAGCCAAAGACGCCAACGGCGTCTTCCTCGGCAACGGCGGCAAGGGCGGCACCGGCGGCGCCGGCGGCCCATCCGGGGCAGCTAACACCACCAGCACCGGCGGAACACCCGGCGACGGCGGTGCCGGCGGCAATGGTGGCGCAGGCTTGACCGGCGGTAACGGCGGTACCGGTGGTGCGGGCGCTAAGGCCGGTGACGGTGTGGGCGGCGCCGGCGGCCAGGGCGGTCTCGGCGGCGACGGGGTCGGCAACGGCGGCTCCGGTGGTGTCGGCGGTGCCGGCGGCGACTCCACCGGAGCCAACCAGGGCGCCGCGGGTGGGGCCGGCGGCAAGGGTGGCGGCGCCAGTGGTGGCGCCGGTATCCAGGGTGTTGCCGGTAACGGGGGTGTCGGCGGTAAGGGCGGTGCCAGCGTCGGCGGCCTGGGCGGTAACGGTGGCGCCGGCGGCAGCGGTGGCGACGGTGCCACCGCTGACAACACCGTGCAGACCTTCGGCGGCAGCGGCGGTAACGGCGGTGCCGGTGGCGGCACCACCGGTGGGATCGGTGGCACCGGCGGCGACGGCGGCGACGGCGGCACAGGCACGGTCGGCGCCGGCGGCGGAATCCTCGCGGGCTCGCACGCCGCGGGCGGCAACGGCGGGGCTGCTGGCGGTCCATCGCTGCTCGGCAGCGGCTCCGGTGGCGCCGGCGGCAACGGCGGTGACGGCGGAGCCGGCACCGGCTGGAAAGACGACGGTTCGGTCACCGGCGATGCGGGCACCCTCTACAGCGCCGGGGGCAACGGCGGTAACGGCGGCGCCCCGGGCGGCGGCAGTCTCGCCGGCGGCCTGCCCGGAACGGTTGGCGGCGCGGGCGGCGCCGGCGGCAGCGGCGCGGCCACCGGCATCAGCCTGGGCGGCAACGGCGGCAACAGCGGCGCCGGCGCCGCTGGCGGCAACGGCGGCTCCGGCAGCTACACCGGTGGCAACGGCGGCAATGGTGGTGTCGGGGCCAACGGTGGCAACGGTGGCGACAGCACCGGCGCTACATCCACCGGGCTCATCGACGCGCACGGCGGTAACGGCGGCAATGGCGGTTCCGGCGGCGGCAACGGCGGCAGCGGCGGCAACGGCACTAACGGCGCCGACGGCGGCAACGGCGGAAACGGCGGCGTCGGCACTGCCGGATCGGCCGGGACGGCAGGCACCCACAGCGCTTCGGCCGCCGGCGGTGACGGCGGCGACGGTAGTGCCGGGTCTGCCGCGGGCAACGGCGGGGCCGGCGGCACCTCCGACTCCGGCGCCGGCGGTAAGGGCGGCAACGGCGGAACCGGTGGAACCGGTGGCGCCGGCGGTGCCGGCGGTGCGGGCGGCACCGACGCGTCCGGCAAGGGCCTGGCCGGTGGAGACGGCGGTAGCGGCGCTGCGGGCGGCGCCGGTGGTAGTGCCGGCGCGGGCGGTGCCAGCACCACTGGTACCGACGGTGCGGCCGGCACGGGCGGCCTCGATGGCAATGGCGGCGCCGGCGGGGCCGGTGGCGCAGGTGGTGCCGGCGTCGCAGGCACGGCCGGTTCGAACTCCGCGACCGCGGCCGGTGGTGACGGCACCGACGGCGGCAACGGCGGGGCCGGTGGCACCGGCGGCAATGGCGGCACCTCGGGAACCGGCACCGGCGGCGTGGGCGGCACGGCCGGCACCGGCGGGGCCGGTGGCGGTGGTGGCGTCGGCGGAAACGGCGGCGTGTCCAGCGCCGGTGTGGGCCAAGACGCCGGCAGCGGCGGTGACGGCGGAGTCGGGGGTGCGGCCGGGAGTGCCGGCACCGGCGGCACCAGCACCAGTGGAACCGCGGGAGCAGCCGGTGCCAACGCCAACGGCGGCGTCGGCGGCGCGGGCGGTGCCGGTGGTACCGGCGGCGATGGCACCGACGGCACCAGCCCGCCCAACGCGGCCGGTGGCAACGGAAACGTCGGCGGCAACGGCGGTAACGGCGGCCTCGGCGGGGCCGGTGGCACCTCAACCGACGGTGATGGCGGTACCGGCGGAGCCGGCGGTGTCGGTGGCGCGGCCGGTAGCGGCGGTGACGGCGGTAGTGGTGGCACGAACGCCACCGGCATCGGATTCGGCGGCGGCGACGGCGCAGTCGGCGGCAACGGTGGCGCTGGCGGCGCGGCCGGAGCGGGCGGAACCAGCACCAACGGCAGCGCAGGCAACGCAGGGTCGGACGGTGCCGGCGGCGCAGGCGGTGCCGGTGGCTCGGGCGGCACCGGCGGAACGACGCAGGGCATCGACAAGGTCGGCGGTGCCGGCGGCGACGGCGCGAACGGTGGCAACGGTGGTGACGGCGCAGGCGCGGCCGCCGGCGGCAGCGGCGGTACTGGTGGCGGGGCCGGCGCGGGCGGCGGCGGCATCGGCGGCGCCACGGCCGGCGCGCCCGGTACTGCGGGCATCGACGGTCAGCCCGGCACCTAGGAGCGCTCTTCTAGCGCGAGCGTGCGTGTCTCCGGCCGACACACCGGGCCGGGAACCGTTTCTTCGCACGCTCGCCGAAGATGGTCTCTATGACCGACAGCGCCGCGGCGGCCGGCGGACGCCAGATCGCGGCGCTGGCGTTCCCGGCGCTGGTGGTGCTGGCCGCCGAACCGCTGTATCTGCTCTTCGACACCGCGGTCATCGGCCGGCTCGGCGCCCTGGGGCTGGCGGGGCTGGCCGTCGGTGGCCTGATCCTGGGACTGGTGGCCTCGCAGGGCACCTTCTTGTCCTACGGAACCACGACGCGGTCAGCGCGCCATTTCGGCGCCGGCGACCGCCCGGCAGCGGTCGCTGAGGGGGTGCAGGCGACCTGGCTGGCGCTGGGCTTGGGTGTGCTGATCGTGGTCGTGGTGCAGGTCGCGGCGGTACCGCTGGTGTCGGCCGTCGCCGGCCGTGGCGATATCGCCCAGGAGGCGCTGGGGTGGTTGCGGATCGCCATCTTCGGCGCTCCGGCGATCCTGGTGTCGCTGGCCGGCAACGGATGGCTTCGCGGAGTGCAGGACACCTCGCGGCCTCCGCGCTATGTCGTTGCGGGGTTTGCGCTTTCGACGTTGCTGTGTCCACTGCTGGTGTTCGGGATGCTGGGCATGCCGCGCTGGGGACTGCCCGGGTCGGCGGTGGCCAACTGTGTCGGCCAATGGCTTGCCGCGCTGCTGTTTCTGCGGGCACTTCGCTGCGAGGGGGCCCCGCTGCGTTTCGACGTCGCGGTACTGCGTGCGCAACTGGCGATGGGGCGTGATCTGATCGTGCGCTCGCTGGCCTTCCAAGCGTGCTTCGTGTCGGCGGCGGCGGTCGCGGCGCGATTCGGGGCCGCAGCTCTGGGCGCCCACCAGATCGTGCTGCAGCTGTGGACATTTTTGGCGTTGGTGCTCGATTCGCTGGCGATCGCTGCTCAGGCACTGGTCGGGGCGGCCCTGGGTGCCGGTGATGTCGGCCATGCCAAATCGGTGGCCGCCCGGGTGACGCTGTTCTCAGCGGCCGCCGCCGCGGTGCTGGCCGCGTTGCTCGCCGCCGGGTCCATGGTTCTCCCGGGACTGTTCACCGGTGATGCGGCGGTGCTGGCGGCGGCCGTGGTGCCGTGGTGGTTCCTGGTCGCCCAGTTGCCTATCGCCGGAATCGTTTTCGCCCTTGACGGGGTGCTGCTGGGAGCCGGCGACGCGGCGTTCATGCGCACGGCCACCGTGATCAGCGCCCTGGCCGGCTTCCTGCCGTTGACCTGGCTGTCGCTGATGCTGGACTGGGGGTTGGCCGGGATCTGGTCGGGACTGACCACGTTCATCGTGCTGCGATTGGTGTTCGTCGGGTGGCGGGCGCTTTCCGGGCGCTGGGTGCAGGCCGGTCGGCCGTAGGATCGGCTGGCATGAGCACCCAGCGGGATCTGATGCTCAGCGGGGCGCTGTATCGCCCCGACGACCCCGGCCTGGTCGCCGACCGACAGGCATGTCAGCGCCTGGTGGCTGCGTTCAACGACACCGGCCCCGACGAGGAAGACCGCCGCCGAGGCCTGCTGCGCGAACTGCTCGGATCATTCGGGGACGATTCGGAGATTCTGCCCCGATTCTGTTGCGACTACGGCAAATACATCCACATCGGTGCTCGATGCTTCGTCAACTATGACGTGATCCTGCTGGACGCGGCGCCCATCACCGTCGGCGACGACGTGTTGATCGGCCCTCGCGCCCAGTTGGTCACGGCACTGCATCCGGTCGATGACATCGCCGCCCGGCGCGGCGGTTGGGAGTCGGCGGCACCGATAACTATCGGCGACAACGTCTGGCTGGCGGCTGGCGTGATCGTCTGTCCGGGCGTGTCGATCGGGGCCGACACGGTCGTCGGGGCCGGCAGCGTGGTGACCGGGGATATACCGGCGGGTGTGCTTGCTGCCGGGAACCCCTGCCGGATCATCCGCCCGATCAGCCAGGCCAACGCCTACTGACGCGGATTGCGCTCCGGACTGGGAGACCGTTTTCTACCCCGACATTACAGTCGGCGCTGCGACTGTCAAAAGTTTGAAAAATATCTGCATGGCCTATCTATACATTCAGGTTACTCATGAGTAGTGTTCTGCTCGTTGTTACCGGTGGCACACCCTCAGGACGGAGAGATCTGGGCCACCATCCCCTCGAAAACGCAGTAGATAGGAACACACGCAGATGATGCATTATCGGTTGATAGCCGCAGGTCTGACCGCTGGCGGGGGGCTGCTGACGGCGGCGTTCCTGCAGGCGGCCGTGGCGGTCGCCGGCCCCGAAACGGACGCCGCCGCTCCTAGTGCCACCGGAGCCGACGCCTTCACGATCGGTGGCTACACCTTCGACCCGTTCAGCAACTCCACAGGTACCGACGTGGAGGGTTTCTCCCTGGTTCACCCGCTCACCGGGTCTGCGCCGCTGCTGACCCTGGGCGGCGGCAGCCCAGGGGGCCTGCTGCCCACCGCTCCCCAGAATTTCGAGGTGTACGGCGCTGACGGCACCAGTGTGGGCAGCATCAACTCCAGCGTGGTCGTGACGAACCTGGTCGGCTTCACCAACACCGAGTTCACCGTCACCGACGTCACGGCGGCAGACGGCGGATCGGCGGCGGATCTGCCCGTGGCGGGCTCGGTCTACGACGTGTTCAACTTCGGTGGCGGCTTCGCGAACATCTATGTCGCCACCCCGGGCGAGGACGGAACCGTCACCGACACGTTCGTGACGCCCTGGGGCAGCACGGACCTGAGTTCGATGTTCGCCGGGATCAACGCGGCGGACCCGCTGCAGCCCGGCGACGCGTTCGCCGCACTGCAGGCCGGGGCTTCCGGCGGCGGCGAGGACGCCTTCGCCATCGGCGGTCTCACCCTGGACCCGTTCACCGGAACCGGTGACTCGGCTCAGGAGGGCTTCGCCTCGATCGCCGCCCTCGGCGGTGCGGGGCCCTTCCTGACCATCGGCGGCGCATCGCTGGGTGACCCCAGCCACCAAGGAAACGGCCTCGCCTCACAGGACTTCAACGTCTACAGCGGTACCGGCGATGGCGCCACCCAGATCGGCACCATCAACACCGCGGTGGATGTCACCAACCTGTTGGGCATGACCAACACCCAGCTCGTCGTCACCGACGGCTCGGACACCGGCGACGGGCTGCCGGCGACGGGAACCATCTACGACGCGTTCAACTTCGGCGGCGGGTTCACCAACGTCTACGTCGCGACCCCGGGTGCGGACGGCACCATTACCGACACCTTCGTGACGCCGTTCGGGAGCATGGACCTGAGCTCGCTGTTCAGTGGCATGGGCGGCGGGATCTCACTGGATCCGGGTGCGGCGTTCGGCGCACTGAGTGACAGCACCGTGGGTGAGGACGCCTTCACCATCGGCGGCACCACCTTCGACCCGTTCACCGGGTCCGGAGCCGACACCACTCCGGGCTTCGCGCCGGTCTTCCAGACCGTCGGTGCGCTGCCGCTGCTCAACATCGGCGGTGGCACGCCGGGCCTCGATCTGGGCGGCACGTTCTTCCCGCTCCCGATCACGTCGCAGGACTTCAACATCTACGACGGGACCGACCTGCTCGGCACCGCTCACGCCCAGGAGACCGTCACGCAGCTGTTGGGGTTGACCACCACGCAGTTCGTCATCGACGGTGTTACGCCCGGCGATGGTGACGCCGCGGACCTTCCGGTGCTGGGCTCGGTGTACAGCGTGCTGAACCTCGGTGGTGGCTTCGCCAATGTCTACTCCGCCATCCCGGGCCTGGACGGCGCCGACGCCACCGTCACGGACACTTTCGTGACGCCGTTCGGGGACATGGATCTGAGCTCGTTGTTCGGCGGCTTCGATGGGTCCTCGCTGCTCGACCCGGGCGACGCGTTCCTGGGGCTCGACTTCTAAAGATTCAGTCAGCAGACACGGCCCGGGCGGTGCACCAGCACCTCCCGGGCCGTGTTCTTGTCACTGCACCTGGGCGCGCCCGCGTTCCAGTACGGCTTCCCGGTTGGCGGCGACGTCGGCACTGCTGATCCGGTTCAGCCACTGTTTGGCCGCCATCGCCTCCATCCACAACCCGGTGGCGGTCTGCGACTCGTCGATGCGGTGATAGGAATCCAGCAGCGCACGCACCGCGGCCTGGTTGTTGCCGACGATCGACGCAGCGACGGCGCGCGCTGTGGCCAGCAATTCGGCGTGCGGCACCACCTGGGTGACCAGTCCGGCCCGCAGTGCGTCGGCCGCCGATAGGTAATCGCCGGTCAGGCTCATCCGGCGGGCCAGTCCCACCCCGACTGTTTGTGGCAGCCGCACGCTCAGCCCCCAGCTGGGCATCAGCCCTACCCGGGCATGGGTGTCGGCGAAGCGGGCCTGATCCGAGGCGATCAGGATGTCGCAGTACAGCGCCAACTCCAGCCCACCCGTCACCGCGGCGCCGTTGATGGCGCCGATCACCGGCTTTGTCAACGGCGGCCACTGCGGTGAGATGTCCGGCAGCGCAGGCGATTCAGAATCGCCGAACTCCTTGAGGTCCAGTCCGGCGCAGAACACCGGATCGGCGCCGGTCAGGATCATCACGTCCACGTCGGTGTCGGCATCGGCGTCGGCCAGCGCACCGAAAATGGCGTCACGCAACGCGCGTGACAGCGCATTGCGCGCCTGCGGACGGTTGAGGGTCAGGGTCCGGACGCGGTCCTCGTTCTGGATCAGCAGGATGTCGTCGCTCATCGATTCACCGTAGCCCCGACTACGCTGAGAGGAATGCGCGGTATGGCGTTGAAGGAGTGGAGTGCCGTCGTCGCGGCGCTGCTCGTCGGCCGGCAACGAATCCTGCTGCGCAAGGGCGGCATTCACGAGAAGCGCTTCGACGTCACCGCCGACGAATTCCTGTTGTTCCCGACGGCGGTGCACAGCCACGCCGAGCGGGTCCGCCCCGAACACCATGACGTGCTCGCGGCGGCGGCCGCCGATTCCACCGCTGACCAGGTACTGGTGCGGGCTGCGGCGAAAGTCGTTGCGGCGCTGCCCGTCGAGCGACCCGACAAGCTGGAGGACATCGCGGACCTGCATATCTGGACCGCCGACTCGGTTCGCGCCGACCGGCTGGACTTTCGGCCCAAACACCGGCTGACGGCGCTGGTGGTTCAGCTGATCCCGCTGTGCACGCCGGTGCGGCTGCTTCGGAGTCCCGAGTATGGCGGCTGTTCGAGTTGGGTTCAGCTGCCGATCGAAGACCCTGAGTTGGGAGCCGCGGTGTACACCGCCGAGCAGCTCGCGGCGGTCGCCACCCGAGTCCGGGAAACCGTCGGCTGAGGGCAGACCTGCCGGGGGTGGCGCTATGAGCGGATCTCGAGCGGTTGATGTCGGAGCTATTGGCCAAGGCCGTCGGCGCGGTCCGCGGGCAGCAATAGCCGTGATTCGCCGAACCGCACCGTATGCACGGCCGATTGGACCCTGGTTCCGCTGATCGGTGCTTCGCCGCTACCGAGGTTCGCCGCGTACCGGGGGTGGTTGCCGCCGGCGATCAGTACCCGGATCCGGGAGCCCGCAGCGAAACGGCGTGCGATGGCGTCCAACTCGATGCGCACTGCTCCGGTGTGGTGCCGCAACCGCCGGTAGCCGTCGGTGACGTTGATAGAGCGGCCTCGCGCGTCGACCTCGCTTACCCGGACGAACAGGTCGACGTCGGGGATGTCGGAGCTGTGGTCCAACTCCAGCACCGGAACGCCGCACACGTCCAGATCTTGGGTCAAGGGCGCGCCGATGAAGCTGAGCACGTCGCCGCGACGGTGAAGCCGGTTGTCGTTGCGATACCCGCCGGCCGGGGAAAGCAGTCGGCCCCCGATCGTGGGCGGCGGGTCGGTGGGATCGAACCGGAACGAGACCTCCGCCGCTGCCGGGTCGGGTGCGCTGGTGGCGAGCGTGCCGCCGGGCTGCAGGTACCACGGGGCCGCGGCCTGTGCGGGGGCCCAATCCGGTCGGTCTTCCCAGCCCTGGCCGGCGGAGAAGATCCGCACGGGGCTGCGCCGCTCGGTGGTGGCCGCGCCGCGCAGATGGGCGTCCAGCCACTGCAATGATTCGGCGGTGATCTGGCCCAGGCCGGTGGTCATCATCTGGGTGTGCGTCCAGGGGCCGATGGTCATCGCCACGTCGACGTTCCGGTCGCGCAGCGCGCGGTATTGGGCCAGCGTCTGATCCAAGAACAGGTCCTGCCAGCCGCCGATCAACAGCACCGGAACCTGCGACCGTTGCAACGCCGCCGGGTGGCGCAGCCGGTCCCAGAACGGGTCGTCCGCCTCGGGGTGCTCGACCCATGATTCATACCAGGGTGACCCGCCGCCCAGCAGTGACCGGCCCGCCGCGCCCAGCGGGCGGCCGGCTGCGGCGCGCTTGACCTTGCGTTGCGCGGTCAGCTGGTGGATCCCGGCCCGGATCCGCGGCCGGTCCTCCTGGTGGGCCATCAAATGGCTCCAGCCCAGGAAGTCGTTGAGCGCGAAAGACCCGGCGCCCCAGGTCGACTCGTATAGATCGTGCGGTCCAACGGTGATGACGGCGGCAGCCAACTCCGGCGGCGGGTCGGCCAGCAGTGCCCATTGGGTGAAGCCGAGATACGACAGCCCGATGGTGCCGAATGTGCCGGTGAACCACGGCTGGATGCGCAGCCAGGCCACGGTGTCGGCGCCGTCGGCGGCCTCGTTGACCATCGGCTCGAACACGCCACCCGAACCGAAGGTGCCGCGGACACTCTGCAGGATCACCCGATAGCCGCGGGCGGCATACATCCGGCCGAACACCGTCGCGAACGGGAAGCCCCGCCCGTAGGGGCAGCGGACCAGCAGGGTGCCGACCACCTCACGCTTCGGCTGGTAATGGTCGGCGACCAAGTTGACGCCGTCGCGCATCGGGATGCGTTCGCGGTGCACGGTGTAGGCGGTGGTGGGTGCGGGCAGCCGCCCCAGCGCCCGGTTCAGGACGAGGTCGGTTAGGCGTGGGCCGGTACGACGTGGAGCGGTGTTCACCCCGGCTCAGTATTTGTAGTGCGGCGCCAGCTGGTGGGCGCGCATCAGGTTCTCGGTGGGGCAGTCCACGTCCGGGTTCGAGTACACCGGTGAGTAGTACAGCGACTGCTGGATCACCCCGTAGCTGGTCTTGAACGCCACCATGCAGGAGTACCACCACCGGTTGTTCCACTCGGTGGGCTTCATCACCCAATACTGCGCAGCACGGTGGCCGTTGATGTCCATCTCGACGGCATCGCGGGGGACGGTTTCGTCATAGCTGCGCCACACGAACGTTTCGACGGCCATCTGGTAATTGCCGGCGTCGAACTCGCAGCGCACGCCTTCCACCGGCTTGGGTGGGGTGAAGGCCAGCCCGAGCTGGGCGATGACGTCAAAGGGGATGTCCTCGCAGGCGTCGAACGGGCGAGGGTTGGTGATGTTGACCGGGTTGCTCGAGGTGGGCGGCGGCGCCAGCGGCGCGGCGGTGGAGCGCAACTGCACCCCGTGCGTCCCGGCGCCGGCAGAACTGCCGCCGGGGGGCGCCTGCTGCCAGACCATGACGACGGCCATCGACAGCGCGCCGAACGCTGCGGCCAGACGCAGTTTGGTGAGCATGCCACTCCTCGCTTCCGGCCGGACTTTCTCCGGGAGTGTACAAGTTGTGGCGGCGGCCGCCGCAGCAAAGACGAGAACACGTTCCAATTCGTCCTCCGCGAACGGAGTCACCGGGGTCGCTAGGCTGGACCACCGTGACCATCCACGAGCCGAGGGCCTCGCACGGCCCGACCCTGTGGGCGATCTCCGACCTGCACACCGGCCACATGGGCAACAAGCCGGTCACCGAGTCGCTGCACCCGGCGTCCCCCGATGATTGGCTGATCGTCGCCGGTGACGTGGCAGAACGCACCGACGAGATCCGTTGGTCGCTGGACCTGCTGCGGAAACGGTTCGCCAAGGTGATCTGGGTGCCCGGCAACCACGAGTTGTGGACCACCACCAAGGACCCGATGCAGGTGTTCGGTCGGTCGCGCTACGACTACCTGGTCGACATGTGCGACCAAATGGGGGTCATCACCCCCGAGCACCCGTACCCGGTCTGGACCGAGGAGGGCGGCCCGGCCACCATCGTCTCGATGTTTCTGCTCTACGACTACACGTTCCTGCCGGCCGGCGCGACGACGAAGGCCGAAGGCCTGGCCATCGCGCGGGAGAACAACGTCGTGGCCACCGATGAGTTCCTGCTGTCTCCGGAGCCGTACGGCACCCGAGACGCCTGGTGTCGCGACCGGGTCGCCGTCACCCGCAAGCGGCTCGAAGACCTGGACTGGATGACTCCGACGGTGCAGGTCAACCATTTCCCGATGGTCCGGCAACCCTGCGATGCGCTGTTCTACCCGGAGTTCTCGCTGTGGTGCGGCACCGTCGAAACCGCCGACTGGCACACCCGCTACAACGCGACCTGCTCGGTCTACGGCCACCTGCACATCCCACGCACCACCTACTACGACGACGTGCGCTTCGAAGAGGTCTCGGTGGGCTACCCGCGGGAGTGGCGGGTCCGCAAGCCACACCGGTGGCTGCGGCAGGTCTTGCCGGACCCACAGTATCCGCCGGGATACCTCAACGAGTTCGGCGGCCACTTCGCCATCACCGACGAGATGCGCGCGGCCAGGGCGAAGTTCGCCGAACGGCTGCGGCAGCGGCAGTCGCGATGAGCGGACTGCTGGACACGGTGCTGGATCCCGCGCCGTCGCTGGCCTGGGCCGAACGCTACGACGACCCGCCCGGCCTGGTCCCGCTGCCCGAGGAAGAACCGCTGGTGGCGCGTTCGGTGGCCAAGCGCCGCAACGAATTCGTCACGGTGCGCTACTGCGCCCGGTTGGCGCTTGAAGAGCTCGGTCAGCCGGCGGTGCCGATCCTCAAAGGGGAGAAGGGCGAGCCGTGCTGGCCCGACGGTGTCGTCGGCAGCCTGACGCACTGCGCGGGCTTTCGCGGCGCGGTGGTGGGCCGCGGTGGCGATGTGCGGTCGGTGGGCATCGACGCCGAACCGCACGACGTGCTGCCCGACGGCGTGCTGGGCGCGGTCAGCCTGCCCGCCGAACGTGCCGAGCTGGAAGCCCTGCCGAATGACCGGCACTGGGACCGAATCCTGTTCTGCGCCAAGGAAGCTACCTACAAGGCGTGGTTTCCGCTGACCAAGCGGTGGCTGGGCTTCGAGGACGCCCACATCACGTTCGATTCCGGCGGCGCCTTCGTCTCACGCATCCTCATCGACCCCGCGGCGCTGTCCGGCCCACCGCTGACCGAGCTGCGCGGGCGGTGGTCGGTCACCGGCGGTCTGGTGCTGACCGCGATCGTGCTGTGAGCTCGGCGCCGCCTGAGCCCGGCCTGGTGATCGTCGACAAGCCGGCCGGAATCACCAGCCACGACGTGGTTTCGCGCTGCCGTAGATTCTTCGGAACCCGCAAGGTCGGTCACGCCGGCACCCTGGACCCGATGGCCACCGGGGTGCTGGTGATCGGTATCGAACGGGCCACCAAGATCCTGGGGCTGCTCACCACGTCGGCGAAGTCATACGCGGCCACCATCCGGCTGGGGCAGACCACTTCCACCGAGGACGCCGAAGGTGAGGTGCTGCAGACGATTTCAGCCGCACACGTCACCGATTCGCGGATCGCCGCGGCGATCGCGGAACTGCGCGGCGATATCTTGCAGGTGCCCTCGACGGTCAGCGCCATCAAAGTCGCGGGCAAGCGGTCCTACCAACTGGCCCGGGAGGGCCGCGCGGTCGAACTGCCCGCCCGGCCGGTGCGCATCGATCGCTTCGAGCTCATGGCTACCCGGCGCGCAGGCGAATTCGTCGATCTGGACGTCGAGGTGGACTGTTCGGCGGGCACCTACATCCGGGCGCTGGCCCGCGATATCGGCGCACAGCTGGAGGTGGGCGGGCATCTGAGCGCCCTGCGCCGCACCCGAGCGGGCAGCTTCGGCCTGGATCAGGCCCGCACCCTCGACGAGCTGGGGGAGACCCCGCGGCTGAGCTACAGCCTGGATGAGGCCTGCCTGCAGACATTTCCGCGCCGAGACCTGACCGCCGACGAGGCACTCGACGTCAGCCACGGCCGGCCGCTGCCGCCGGCGGGCATCGATGGGATCTACGCGGCTGCCGACGCCGACGAGCGGGTGATCGCCCTGCTGGAGGACTCCGGTCGGCGGACGAAGTCGGTGGTGGTGATCCGGCCGGCGACGCTGTAGGGCGGGCGATGGTCACCCACGAGCGTGAGGTCACCGCGATTGCCGACCGGTACCGCAGAAGTTACCTGCGTACAAGAACGTATGTAACCGCCTTGGGAAAGGTATGCTGACGCTCGGAGTCGCGGAGCGCGACCGGAATGCGAGGGGTCGGATGGCTGCGAGCGCCAGTGCACCACCGGGGCGGCGTACTCAGGCCGAGCGCAGTGCCGCGATGCGGGCTCGGCTGCTCGATGCCACCATCGACTGCCTGGTGACCTATGGCTACGCCGGTACCACCACGCCGCGCATCGCCGAGATTGCCGGTGTCACCCGGGGGGCCCAAGTCCATCATTTCCGGTCGAAAGAAGACCTCGTCGTCGCCGCCGTGGAGCACCTGGCTCAGCAGCGCACCCAGGCCGCCATCCGCGAACTCGGCCAGGTCGACTCGCTTCCCGACCCTGTGGCGACTGCCCTGGACTTTCTCTGGGAGTCCCACCAGGGGCCGATGTTTATTGCGACAGTGGAACTTTGGGTCGCCGCCCGTACCGATCGGGTGCTGGCTCAGCACATCGAAAGAGTCGAACCCGTCGTCAACGGCACCCTGATCGCGGCGATTGCCCAGCTGATGCCCGGGCATCCCGCGCAGAAGGAGATCCGCAACGTCGTCTACACCGCGATGGATGCGCTGCGCGGCATCCTGGTGTCGAGCTTCATCGACGACGATCCCAACCGCGCCCGACGGCGCTGGGACCGGGCGTGTGTGCACCTGCGCCAGGTAGCCGCCGGCGTTCTCCCGCAGTCCGACTGACCTCGCCTCGCCGTCGGGCCGCCAATCCTCGTTGTGCCGTATGCGCGGTTTACGGAGCCCCGCTGACCATCTTGTAAAGATGCAATCAGGGCTGTATGTTTCTACCTACTGGTTGGCTGGCGAAGGAGAATGATGGCGAACAAGGTGTATGTGATCGGCGTTGGGATGACGAAGTTCGAGAAGCCGGGCCGGCGGCTCAACGAGGACGGGTCGGCGTGGGACTACCCCGACATGGCTCGCGAGTCCGGAACCAAGGCGCTGGCTGACGCCGGCATCGACTACTCGGAGATCGAGCAGGGCTACGTCGGCTACGTCTACGGCGAATCCACCTCCGGTCAGCGGGCGCTGTATGAACTGGGACTGACCGGCATCCCGGTGGTCAATGTCAACAACAACTGTTCGACCGGTTCCACCGCGCTCTACCTTGCCGCCCAGGCGATCCGGGGTGGACTGGCGGACTGCACCATCGCGCTGGGCTTCGAGAAGATGAAGCCCGGCTCGCTGGAATCCACCTACGACGACCGCGCCCAACCGATGGAGAAGCACGTGCTGGCGCTCGCCGAGATCTCGGAGGTGCTGTTCCCCGTGGCGCCGTGGATGTTCGGGGCCGCAGGTCGCGAGCACATCAAGGAACACGGCTCCACCGCGGAGCATTTCGCCAAGATCGGCTACAAGAACCACAAGCATTCGGTCAACAACCCCTACGCCCAGTTCCAAGACGAGTACACCCTCGACGACATTCTGGGTTCGCGGATGATCTACGACCCGCTGACCAAGCTTCAGTGCTCACCGACCTCCGACGGTTCGGGGGCCGCGATCCTGGCCAGCGAGGCATTTGTCGACAAGCACGGACTGGCCGGCCGGGCCGTCGAGATCGTCGGACAGGCAATGACCACCGACTTCGGCTCAACCTTCGACGGCAGCGCCAAAAATCTGATCGGCTATGACATGAATGTCCAAGCCGCACAACGTGTCTACCAGGAATCCGGCCTGGGGCCGGAAGACTTCCAGGTGATAGAGCTGCACGACTGCTTCTCGGCCAACGAGCTGCTGCTCTACGAGGCGCTGGGGCTGTGCGCCGAGGGGGACGCGCCCAGGCTGATCGACGACGGCGACACCACCTACGGCGGGCGCTGGGTGGTCAACCCGTCTGGCGGCCTGATCTCCAAGGGACATCCGCTGGGGGCCACCGGGTTGGCGCAGTGCTCCGAAATGACCTGGCAGCTCCGTGGTGACGCCGACAAGCGCCAGGTACCGGGTGTCACTGCGGCACTGCAGCACAACATCGGGCTCGGCGGCGCCGCCGTCGTCACCGCTTACCAGCGCGCCGAGCGCTGAAATTCAACTAGCCACCACCGAATTAGGGAGAGAACAATGGGACACATCGAAGCCACCAAGCAGCTGGCGGTCAGCCCGGAAGCGCTGTGGAACACCGTCACCGACTTGGCGAGCTGGGACAAGTGGTTCACCATCCACGAGAAGTGGCTGCAGGAGCCTCCGGCCACCCTGACACCTGGTTCGACGCTGACCGCCAAGATCGTCATGCTCGGCATGGCCAACAAGATCGAATGGACGATCGATAAGGTGGTTGACAAGGCCGGGTCCCCTCTCAGCCTGACCATGTCCGGGACCGGGATGGCCGGCGTCAAATGCCAATTCGAGTTCTCGGTGACACCCTCCGGGGACGGCTCGCAGTTCAGCGTGGCCGGTGACTTCGAGGGTGCGCTGATCAAGGGCGCGCTGGGCAAGGCTGTGGAGAAGGACGGGGCCAAGCAACTCGACAAGACCCTCGAGCAGCTCGAGGCCCTGGCGTCGACGGCGGCCTGAGGTGGCAGACGATCTGGCGTTCGACGATGCCGGGCTGCACAAGTGGAGCGACGAGGATCGCTTCGAGGTCACCCGGGAGCGCATCGTCGAGTACGCCGAGGCGACCAACGATCCGATTGCCGCGCACCGCAGCGGCGGCCTCGCACCGCCGGTGTTTGCGATCGTGCCGGTGTTCGAGTCACTGCTGGTGCCGGCCGTCGAGGTGGCACCCGTCGAGCTGATCCCGCGGGTGGTGCACGGCGAGCAGGACTTCCACTTCCACCGACCCACCCGACCGGGAGACAAGCTGGTCTCCCGCGGCAAGATGATCGGCTACGAAGGACTGGAGAAAGGTACCCGCGCGGCGATTCTGCTCGAATGCCGCACCGAGGAAGGCGAACTGGTCAACGAGCAATACGTGACCTGTTTCTTCCGTGGACACAACGCGGGCAAGCGGATCGGCGAACTCAGCCCCGGACACAAGTTCGATGACGCACTACGCCAGCAGGCGCCGGTGGCCAAAGTCGTCCAACACGTCGATGCCGACCAGACCTTCCGCTACGGGCCGGCCGCCGGCGATCCGATGCCGATTCACCTCGACGAGGAGGTCGCCCGCGACGCCGGACTACCCGGGATCATCGCGCACGGCCTGTGCACCATGGCGTTCACGTCCTGGGCGGTGCTCACCGAGGTGGCCGGATCGGATGTGAGTCGGCTCAAGCGGCTTGCCGTGCGGTTCTCCAAGATGGTGCTGCCCGGCGACGACCTGGAAACCCGCATCTGGAAAGCGGGATCCGATGGCGGAGTTACCCGGTATGCGTTCGAGACGGCGCGCATGGGCACTGACGAGTTCGCCATTACCGACGGATTAGCTGTGATTGCAGAGGAGAACTGATGGGTGCATTGGAAGGCCGTGTCGCCGTCATCACCGGCGCCGGACGCGGGATCGGGCGTGAACACGCCCTGCTCTTCGCGGCTGAAGGCGCTGCCGTGGTGGTCAACGACCTGGGTGGGAGCAACGCCGGCGAGGGCGCCGACACCACCACCGCTGCGCAGGTTGTCGACGAGATCGTGGCAGCCGGCGGGCGGGCGGTGGCCAACACCGACAGCGTCAGCGATTGGAACGCCGCCGAAGGGCTTGTGCAGCAGGCCATCGACGAGTTCGGCCGGTTGGACGTGCTGGTCAACAATGCCGGCATTCTGCGGGACGCGTTCATTCCCGGCATGGAGGAGTCGCAGTGGGACGCGGTCATCGCCGTGCACCTCAAGGGCCACTTCGCGATGCTGCATCACGCGGCGGCGTATTGGAAGACCCAGTCCAAAGCCGGGGATCAGCCCAACGCGGCGGTGATCAACACCGCCTCGGGGTCCGGAGTCACGCTGCCCAACGCGGGCCAGGCCAACTACGGTGCGGCCAAGGCCGGGATCGCCGCGTTGACCCTGATCGCCGCCGAAGAGCTGGACCGTTACGGGGTGCGGGTCAACGCGATCGCACCGATCGCGCGCACCCGGCTCACCTTGGCCACCCCCGGGATGGGCGCCTTGATGGCCGAACCGGAGGACGGCGAGGTGGACCTGTTCGCACCCGCCAACATCTCACCGCTGGTCGCCTACCTGGCAACCGACAAATGTCCGATCACCGGCGCGGTGTATGCGGTGCAGGGCGGTGCGATCTCGCGGCTGGCTGGCTGGCACGACACCGACACCATTGAGAACGACGGCATCTGGCAGATCGACGACATCGCGGCACGGCTGCCGCACTGACCAGGGGAGAGCAGCATGTTTGAGTGGTCCGACACCGATGTGATCATGCGGGACACGGTGCGCGATTTCATCAACGCTGAAATCCGGCCGCATCTGGACGCATTGGAAAGCGGTGAGATGCCGCCCTATCCGATCGCGCGAAAGCTGTTCAGCGAGTTCGGCTTGGACGTGGTGGCCGGCGAAGCGGTCAAGACGATGTTGGACAAGCAGCGCGCCAGGCAGGACGGCGCAACAGCGGAGGCGGGTGAGAAGGGCAGCTCGGGCGGGGGAGGACTAGGCGACCTGGGCGGCCAGTTGTCTATGGCCGCGATCATGGTCTCTGAGCTGTCAGGGGTCAGCATCGGACTGCTGTCCACCGTGGGTGTCAGCCTCGGGCTCGGTGCCGCCACGATCTTGAGCCGTGGCACGCTGGCGCAGAAGGAGCGCTGGCTGCCCGACCTGATGACGCTGGACAAGATCGCGGCGTGGGCCATCACCGAACCCGACGCCGGCTCGGATGCCTTCGGCGGGATGAAGACCTACGTGCGCCGTGATGGCGCCGGGGATGGGGCCTACATCCTCAACGGGCAGAAGACGTTCATCACCAACGGGCCGTACGCCGATGTGCTGATCGTCTACGCCAAGCTGGACGACGCATCGGGCGTCGATCGGCGCAACCGGCCGGTGCTGACGTTCGTGCTCGACGCCGGGATGCCGGGGCTGACTCAGGGCAAACCGTTCAAGAAGATGGGCATGATGTCCTCACCGACAGGTGAGTTGTTCTTCGACAACGTGCGGCTCACCCCGGACCGGTTGCTCGGGGAGACCGAACAGCACAGCAGTGGTGATGGGCGAGAGAGCGCCCGGGCCAATTTCGTCGCCGAACGAGCGGGCGTTGCGCTGATGTCGCTGGGCATCATCAACGAATGCCATCGGCTGTGCCTCGACTATGCCAAGACTCGCACGCTGTGGGGCCAGAACATCGGCCAGTTTCAGCTGATCCAACTCAAGTTGGCCAAGATGGAGGTCGCCCGGATCAACGTGCAGAACATGGTGTTTCAGACGCTGGAGAAGGTCCAGGTCGGCAAGGTGCCGTCGCTTGCCGAGGCGTCGGCAATGAAGCTGTACTCGTCGGAGGCCGCCACCGAGGTCGCGATGGACGCCGTGCAGCTGTTCGGCGGCAACGGCTACATGGCCGAATATCGAGTCGAGCAGTTGGCCCGCGACGCCAAGTCGCTGATGATCTACGCCGGGAGTAACGAGGTTCAGGTCACCCACATCGCCAAGGGCCTGCTGGGCGCCTGACCGTTAGGCGTACAGCGTTTCGAATTGCTCGATGGATCGCTCGATGTCGCCTTTGACGGCTCGGGCGGCGGCGGTGCCGATCGGGCCGAACAGCGGCCGGCCGCCGAGGTCCAACCGCAGGGTGAACTTCGACCCCGTTGCCGCGGAGCTGATCGCCAATGTCAGTGCATACTTGGTTCCGCCCACTCCGTCGCCGGTGAGTTCCAGCAGGGCGGGCGGGTCGATCTTCCGGACCGTCCAGGTGACGCGATTGCGCATACCCTTGGCTCCGGCGACCCCGACCAACGTAGTTCCAGCCGTGAGTTCAGCCGGGATCTCACAGCGCCACCCCTGGTGCAGGGACAGCCAGTCGCCCAGTTCGGCCAGGTTGGACGCGTGGGTCCAGGCTTCGTTGGGAGGCAGTGACAGTTCACGGGACAGCTCGAGCTTCGCCATCGGCAAATCGTAGAGCGCAACATGCTTGCCGACACAAATTTGATAGATTCGGACATGTGGCGATCGGCAGTGTAGCGCAGGCGGATTGGGATATTCCGCGCCCGCCGGCGACCTGCAGGCATCTGCTGGAGGCCGCCCGGCTGCAGGGCATCGATGCGGCGGATTGCCTGGCGGGAACCGGGTTGAGTGTTGCTGACATCGAGGACCCTGCAACCGAAGTCCAAGCCGGCCAGGAGCTGCGCATCGTGCGTAACGTCCTCGAGTGCGTCGGCGATCCGCATGAGTTCGCCTGCGATGTCGGCCTCCAGTACAACTTCGCGAACATGGGAGTGTTCGGGTACGCCCTGTTGGCGAGTCCGACGTTGGGTGATGCGGTCAACATCGCCTGCCGGTACGCGACGCTGTCCTCGACTTTTCTACGGCTAAGCCGGCATGACACCGCCGACGGTGTAGTCGTCGAGTTCGACGACAGCGCGGTTCCGGCCGACGTCCGGAGCTTCATGCTGGAACGGGACCTGTTCGCACTGACCACGATGGTGCCGCTCCTGCTGAGTCAGCTGGAATCCGACATCAAGATCATGGTCGAGCTGCCTGGCATCGAATTTCCCACGGAGCGAATCGATCTCCCCAGGGTGACGGTCGAATTCGACACGTCGTCGACGCGCAGCGCCGTGAGTATCCCGGCCGATGTGCTGGCCCTGGCAATGCCAGCAGCAGACCCGGCCGCTGCACAGGTGTGTGTGCGGCAGTGCGAGGACCTGCTACAGACACGCCGCCAGCGCCGGGGGATCGCCGCCCAGGTCCGGGGCCGGTTGGTTCGCGATCCCGGCGCGTTGCCGTCGATGGCCGCGATCGCCGCCGAGTTGTGCATCACCGAACGCACCCTGCATCGGCGCCTGGCCACCGAACACACCAGTTATCGCGCCTTGGTTGACGAGGTCCGCGCGACCCTCGCGGCGACACTGCTCGGATCCGGTCTCACCGTCGAGGAGACCGCGCGACGGTTGGGATACTCCGAAACCGCCGCATTCACCCGGGCATTCCTTCGATGGAGCGGCGGCACGCCCCCCAGTAGGCACCGTCGCCTACTGTCCGAATCGATCAAATCGGTGTCCGGTTCGCTCATTCCCTAGCTCAGGCCCACCGGCTTAGCGTTGCCGGCATGGTGAATATCGCAACTGTCCCGGCGGTGCGGCGGATGAAGTTCGGCTTTGGAGCTCAGCTCGATGCGAACAGGTATTTCGCCGACGGCAGTGTGGTGTTCAGCCACCTGGTCGCGATCCTCTCGGCGATCTTCCCTCCGGGTGAAGACATCTTCGTCCGCTCGGTGCGCCGTTACAAGGATCAACTCACCGACCCAGATCTGCGCAGGCGTGTCGCCGGCTTCATCGGGCAGGAGAAGACGCACGGCCTGCAGCACCGTGAGCTCAATGAGCAACTCACTGCCATGGGCTACCCGACGGCGTGGTTCGAGTACCTGCTGGAGAGTACCGAGCGAATGGAGAAGTTCCTCGACAGGCAGTACCCCAGCCCAGACCGGCTGCCCCGACTCCGTCATTTCTTTCTCGGATTCACCGTGGCCGCAGAGCATTTCACCGCGGTGTGGGCAGAGAACATCCTAAAACGGCCCGAGGTCCAGGAGTTGATGTACGACCCCGAGATCCGCAATCTGCTGAACTGGCATGCGTTGGAAGAACTTGAGCACAAGTCCGTTGCGTTCGACGTCTACCGGGCCATGGATATCCCGGAGTCGACGCGCATCCGTTGGATGCGGTTCGCGCAGAACTGCGGAATCCCGATTCTGGTGCTGTTCACCTGGTTGTCGATTGCGGTCACCGACGTCGAAGGGCGCCGCCAACCGCTGCGGATACTCAAGGAGACGGTGCAGATGCTCCGGAATCCGATGTGGAAAGGGTTCTACTCCGACATGCGGCCGTTCAAGCGGCGGGATTTCCACCCCGACCAGATCGACACCACCGAACTCGTCACCCGCTGGCAGCAAGAACTCTTCGGTACCGAAGGCCAACTCGCCGGCCATCTGAGGTGACGGTGCTGATCACACCACCCAGATCGCCTGGGCTGCAGGGCTTCCCAAGTCGATAGTGGCCTGCTCGCCGGCCAACGACTCGATGGCCACCGAGATGATCCCGGCGAACTCCCGGCGGGTCAGCACCTGGACCCGGGCGTCGAGGCTGATGCCGACCCCGTCGAAGTAGCGCAGCATCTCCGGGTCGTGATCGGAGATACGGGCGACCGTCCCGGAGTCGCCGTCGGCGCACTCCCACAACTGGCGTGCCGGGGGAGTGGGCACCTGCCCGTTGGATGCCGGGATGGGGTCGCCGTGCGGGTCACGCTGCGGGAATCCCAACTTGGCGTCGATGCGGTCCACCAGCGCATCAGAGACCGCGTGCTCGAGCACCTCTGCTTCGTCGTGCACCTCGTCCCAGCCGTAGCCCAGTTCGCGCACCAGGAACGTCTCGATCAACCGGTGCCGACGCACCATGCCCAGCGCAGCGCGGCGTCCCTCGTCGGTCAGCGTCACCGCCCCGTACTTCTCGTGGTCCACCAGGCCCGCTTCGGCGAGTTTGCGGATCGACTCCGAGGCGGTACTGGCCGACACGCCGATCTTCTCCGCCAGCATCTTGGTGCTGACCTTGTCGGGTGACCATTCCTGCGCCGTCCAGATGACCTTCAGATAGTCCTGCGCGACGCTAGTCAGCCCATCCGACTGCTCCCAAGGGCTCACGGCACACAGTTTAGGCTTGCGGTTGTGCAACGGTGGCGGGGGCAGGACGAGATCCCCACAGACTGGGGCCGGTGCGTGCTCACCATCGGGGTGTTCGACGGTGTGCACCGCGGCCATGCCGAACTGATCGCGCATGCGGTGAAGGCCGGAAAGGCACGCGGCGTGCCGACGGTACTGATGACCTTCGACCCGCACCCGATGGAAGTCGTCTACCCCGGTAACCACCCGGCGCAGCTCACCACGTTGGCGCGCCGCGCCGAGTTGGTCGAGCAGGCCGGCGTGGACGTGTTCCTGGTGATTCCGTTCACCTCCGACTTCATGAAGCTCACCCCGGACCGCTACGTCCACGAACTGCTGGTCGAGCATCTGCACGTGGTGGAAGTCGTGGTGGGGGAGAACTTCACCTTCGGGCGCAAGGCGGCGGGCAACGTCGAGACGCTGCGCCGCGCCGGCGAGCAGTTCGGGTTCGGCGTGGAGTCGGTGTCGCTGGTGGCCGAGCACCCCGGCGCGGAGGTGGCCCAGGCGGTCACCTTCTCCTCGACCTACATCCGGTCGTGCGTCGACGCCGGCGACGTCGTCGCGGCGGCCGAAGCGCTGGGCCGGCCGCACCGGGTCGAGGGCCTGGTGGTCCGTGGTGACGGCCGCGGGCGGGACCTGGGCTTCCCGACGGCCAACGTGGCGCCCTCGGCGTACGCGGCCATCCCGGCCGACGGGGTGTACGCCGCGTGGTTCACCGTCCTGGGACACGGCCCGGTGCCCGGCACCGTCGTCGCCGGTCAGCGTTGCCGGGCGGCGGTGTCCGTCGGCACCAACCCGACCTTCTCCGGACGGGCCCGCACCGTCGAGGCGTTCGTGCTCGATCAGACCGCGGACCTGTACGGCCAGCGGGTTGCCGTCGACTTCGTCAGCCGGATCCGGGGACAGGAGAAGTTCGACTCGGTGCCGGAGCTGGTGGCGGTGATAAACACCGATGTCGAGAAGACCCGCGGCCTGCTGTCCGAGGACTGACCCGGATGCTCGGTCGGGTCCGGATTGGGCTCGCGCGCCGCGGCGCTGCTAGACTCCCCGCTCGGCGCGCTGCAGTCCGCGGTGGCCGCCGTCATTTCATTCGCGGGACCTATTGATGGAGATGTGTTCGTGGCTCTGACAACCGAGCAGAAAAAAGAGATTCTGGGCAGCTACGGCCTGCACGAGACCGACACCGGTTCGCCGGAGGCGCAGGTCGCGATGCTGACCAAGCGGATCGTCGACCTCACCGAGCACCTCAAGACCCACAAGCACGACCACCACTCCCGGCGCGGGTTGCTGCTGCTGGTCGGTCGTCGCCGCCGTCTGCTCAAATACCTCGCCCAGATCGATGTGGCGCGTTACCGCTCGCTCATCGAGCGCCTGGGTCTGCGTCGCTGACAACGAACCGGCCGGCGACGACCGCCGCCATGTAGAGTGAGACCGTCCCGGGCCGTCCAGGTCCGGACACCGGTGTGGTCCGCGCAGGCAGCGCGCGCCACTCCGGCACGTCACGACGGGACACGTTCCCGCGATCGGCCAGACCTGAGTCGGGCGGTCTTCGGTAGTGGCAGCCGGGTCTGAAGGTTCGTCTTCGCAGATCCGGCCGCTTCGATCGACGACCGTAGCCGCATCCAGGTTCTTCGCTGATCCACGTCTGACGTTGCGAAACAGCTGAACGAATCAGGAAGGCCGAACGGGCGTCCATGTCTGCAACTGAAATTGAAGAAGGCGTTTTCGAGTCCACCGCCACCATCGACAACGGGAGCTTCGGCACCCGCACCATCCGCTTCGAGACCGGTCGGCTCGCCCAGCAAGCCGCCGGTTCCGTCGTCGCCTACCTCGACGACGAGACCATGCTGCTGTCGGCGACCACCGCCAGCAAGGCTCCCAAGGAGCACTTCGACTTCTTCCCGCTCACCGTCGACGTCGAGGAGCGGATGTATGCCGCCGGGCGGATCCCGGGCTCGTTCTTCCGCCGTGAGGGCCGGCCGTCCACCGACGCGATCCTGACCTGCCGGCTCACCGACCGTCCGCTGCGCCCGTCGTTCGTCGATGGCCTGCGCAACGAGATTCAGGTCGTGGTGACCGTGCTGAGCCTGGACCCCAAGGACCTCTACGACGTGGTGGCGATCAATGCCGCGTCGGCTTCCACGCAGCTGGCCGGCCTGCCGTTCTCCGGCCCCGTCGGCGCTGCGCGGGTGGCGCTGATCGACGGGACCTGGGTGGCGTTCCCGACGGTGGAGCAGCTGGAAGGCGCCGTGTTCGACATGGTGTTGGCCGGCCGGGTGGTCGAGGGCGGTGACGTCGCGATCATGATGGTCGAGGCCGAGGCCACCGACAACGTCATCGAGCTCATCGAGGGCGGTGCCCAGGCGCCGACCGAGACCGTGGTGGCCGAGGGCCTGGAAGCCGCCAAGCCGTTCATCGCGGCGCTGTGCAAGGCCCAGCAGGAGCTGGCCGACGCGGCCGCCCGACCGACCGCCGACTACCCGCTCTTCCCCGCCTACGGCGAGGACGTGTACTACTCGGTGGCCTCGGTGGCCACCGACGAGCTGGCCAAGGCGCTGACCATCGCGGGCAAGGCCGAGCGCGACGCGCGTACCGAGGAGATCAAGGCCGAGGTCGCCCAGCGTCTTGCCGAGACTTACGAGGGCCGCGAGAAGGAGATCAGCGCCGCCTACCGCAGCCTGACCAAAAAGTTGGTGCGCCAACGCATCCTGACCGACCACTTCCGCATCGACGGCCGCGGCATCACCGACATCCGGGCACTTTCGGCCGAGGTCGCGGTGGTGCCCCGGGCGCACGGCAGCGCACTGTTCGAGCGTGGCGAGACCCAGATCATGGGCGTGACCACGTTGGACATGGTGAAGATGGCTCAGCAGATCGACTCGCTGGGACCGGAGAAGTCCAAGCGCTACATGCACCACTACAACTTCCCGCCGTACTCCACCGGTGAGACCGGCCGGGTCGGTTCGCCCAAGCGCCGCGAGATCGGCCACGGCGCGCTGGCCGAGCGGGCACTGGTCCCCGTGCTGCCCAGCATCGAGGAGTTCCCCTACGCCATCCGGCAGGTGTCGGAAGCCCTGAGCTCCAACGGATCCACCTCGATGGGGTCGGTCTGCGCGTCCACACTGTCGTTGCTCAACGCCGGGGTGCCGCTGAAGGCGCCGGTGGCCGGCATCGCGATGGGCCTGGTCTCCGACGACGTGGAAGTCGACGGCAAGACCGAGCGCCGGTTCGTTGCGCTCACCGACATCCTGGGTGCCGAGGACGCGTTCGGCGACATGGACTTCAAGGTCGCCGGCACCAAGGACTTCGTCACCGCCCTGCAGTTGGACACCAAGCTGGACGGGATTCCGTCGGCGGTGCTGGCCGGTGCGCTGAGCCAGGCCAAGGACGCCCGGACGACCATCCTGGAGGTGATGGCCGAGGCCATCGACGCCCCCGACGAGATGAGCCCCTACGCACCGCGGGTCACCACCATCAAGGTTCCGGTGGACAAGATCGGCGAGGTGATCGGGCCCAAGGGCAAGATGATCAACTCGATCACCGAGCAGACCGGCGCGCAGATCTCCATCGAGGACGACGGCACGGTGTTCGTCGGCGCCACCGACGGCCCGTCGGCGCAGGCGGCGATCGACCTGATCAACGCGATCGCCAACCCGCAGCTGCCGAAGATCGGCGAGCGGTTCCTGGGCACCGTGGTCAAGACCACCGACTTCGGCGCGTTCGTGTCGTTGCTGCCGGGCCGGGACGGGCTGGTGCACATCTCCAAGCTCGGTAAGGGCAAGCGCGTCAACAAGGTCGAGGACGTGGTCAAGGTCGGCGACAAGCTGCGGGTCGAGATCGGCGACATCGACAACCGCGGCAAGATCTCACTGGTGCCCGTTGAGGACGCGGCGGACTCGGCCCAGAACTCTGGGTCCGCTGAGCCTGCCGATGCCGCCGCAGCCGAAAGCTGACACCGCGGCGCCGTCGGGCGCCACACTGCGACGCACCACCCTGCCGGGCGGATTGCGGGTGGTCACCGAGTACCTCCCCGCGGTCCGTTCGGCGTCGGTGGGCGTCTGGGTCGGCGTGGGGTCGCGTGACGAGGGCGCCACGGTAGCCGGGGCGGCACACTTCCTGGAACACCTGCTGTTCAAGGCCACTCCGACCCGCACCGCGGCCGGCATAGCCCAGGCGATGGACGCCGTCGGAGGTGAGCTCAACGCCTTCACCGGCAAAGAGCACACCTGCTACTACGCCCACGTGCTCGACACCGACCTGGAGCTGGCCGTCGCGTTGGTCAGCGATGTGGTGCTCAACGGTTCCTGCGCGGCCGCCGACGTCGACCTCGAGCGCGACGTGGTGCTGGAAGAACTCGCGATGCGCGACGACGATCCCGAGGACGCGCTGGGCGACGTGTTCTTGTCGACGCTGTTCGGCGACCACCCGATCGGACGTCCGGTGATCGGCAATGTCGAGTCGGTGACGACGATGACCCGCGCACAGCTGCGCTCGTTTCATCAGCGCCGCTACACGCCGGAGCGCATGGTGGTGGCGGTGGCCGGCAATGTCGACCACGACACGGTGGTGGCACTCGTGCGAGAACACTTCGGCCACCGGCTGATTCGCGGTCAGCGGCCCACCGAACCGCGGCGTGGCGCCGCCCGGCTCTCGGGTTCTCCCGGGCTGACCGTGGTCAATCGGGACGCCGACCAGACCCACATGTCGCTGGGCGTACGGGCCCCGGGACGATACTGGCAGCACCGCCAGGCGCTGGCGGTGCTGAACACCGCACTCGGCGGTGGATTGAGTTCCCGGCTCTTCCAACAGGTTCGGGAGTCGCGCGGGCTGGCGTACTCGATCTACTCGTCGGTGGACACCTTCGCCGACGCGGGCGCGCTGTCGGTGTACACCGCCTGCCAGCCGGAGCGGTTCGCCGAAGTGGCGGCCGTGACCGCCGAGGTGCTCGACTCGGTTGCGCGCGACGGCATCACCGCCGACGAGTGCCGGATCGCGAAGGGATCGCTGCGCGGCGGATTGGTGCTGGGTCTGGAGGATTCCGGTTCGCGGATGAACCGGTTGGGCCGCACCGAACTGAACTACGGCCGGCACCGGCCCATCGCCCGCACCCTGCGGGAGCTGTCTGCGGTCACTCTCGAGGAAGTCAACGCAGTGGCGCACCGAGTGTTGCGCAGGCCCTACGGGGTCGCGGTTCTCGGTCCCTACCGGTCGAAAGGGGCATTGCCCAGGCGGCTGCGGGCGCTGGCCGGTTGATGGCAGGCTAGGGGGATGGCTTTCAGCTTCTCCGAACTCGCAGTCCCGTTGGTCGGTGCGCCGATGGCCGGCGGTCCCAGTACACCGGCGCTCGCGGCCGCGGTGTCGCAGGCGGGTGGACTGGGATTCGTCGCCGGCGGCTACCGCACCCCGCAACAGATGGCCGACGACATCACCGCCGCGCGCGGCGCGACCACCGGTCCGATCGGGGTCAATCTGTTTGTGCCGCAACCCAGCGACGCCGACCTGGTGCTGCTCGACGAATATGCCGACCTGCTGGAACCACTGGCTGAGCACTACGGCGTCGAACTTGGCAGGCCGCGCTTCGGCGACGACGACTGCTGGCCGGAGAAGCTCGGCGTGATCGCCGACCTGCGGCCCACCGTGGTGTCGTTCACCTTCGGGACACCGCAGCCCGAGGACCTGGAGAAACTGCGCGCGCTGCGCATCCTGACCGTGGTCACGGTGACATCGGCCTACGAGGCCGGGATCGCGTTGGCGCACGGTGCCGAGGCCCTGGTGGTGCAGGGTCCCGGCGCCGGCGGGCACCGCGGCACTTTCGCACCCGACGTGCAGCCGGGCAGCGAAACCCTCGACGACCTGCTGGCCGAGATCGGCCATGCCCACGGCGATGTCCCGCTGGTGGCGGCCGGCGGCCTGGGCACCGCGGCCGATGTGGCCGGGGTGCTGGGACGTGGGGCGGTGGCCGCCCAGGTCGGTACCGCACTGCTGTTGGCCGACGAGGCGGGTACCAACCCGACGCACCGTGCGGCGCTGACGCACCCGGAATTCGGCAACACCACGGTGACGTGTGCGTTCTCCGGCCGCTACGCGCGCGGCCTGGAGAACGACTTCACCCGGACCTTCGACGGCGTCGCGCCGGTGGGATACCCGGAGATCAACCACATGACCAGGCCGATCCGGGCGGCCGCAGTGGCGGTGGATGACCCGCACGGGACCAGCCTGTGGGCCGGGACCGCCTACCGCACCGCCCGCTCGGGGCCGGCCGCCGACATCCTCGCGGCTTTGGCGGGCTGACCCGGTACCGCCGGTACCGCTATGATCGGTCGGATGAGCCAAGCCGCTGCGCCGACGAAGCCCTCAGCTACCGGCACCGTCCAGATCGAGGCCAGCCCCGAGAAGGTCTACGCGCTGATCACCGACCTGTCAGCGCTCGGGGAATGTGCCGAGGAGACTGTCGCGATGCAGTGGCGCAAGGGGGACGCGGCCAGGCCGGGCGCGGTGTTCTCCGGCGACAACCGCAACGGTTCCAAGAAATGGACTACCACCTGCACCGTCACCGCCGCTGAGCCGGGCCGGGCCTTCGCCTTCAAGGTCCGCTCGGCGATCATCCCGGTGGCCTACTGGGCCTACCAGATCACGCCCGTCGACGGAGGCTGCCAGGTCACCGAGAGCACCTGGGATCACCGGCCGCGCTGGATCCTCGGGATCACTCGGCTGACTACCGGCGTCGAGGACCGGACTGCCGCCAATGCCGAGCACATCCGGCTCACCCTGAATCGACTCAAGCAGCGGGCCGAGGCCCCTCAACCCGCTTAGACGTTTATACGGGTCTTGTCGACACCAACGACATCGAATATGGTTTTGTAAAACTCTCGGCGAAGGAGTTGCCATGCTTTCGGTTGATGACAATGCCGCCGGCCCGCATGACGGGTCGTTGGACCACGAACGCATCGTCCTGCAGGCCCGTGACGTCGGCTTCGACTGGTCGGACCTGCCGGTGCACTATGTACCCGGCGAGCCCTTCGCCACCCACTTCTGCGATGTGCTGCACCTGCTGTTGCCCGCCGGCGAGGAGTTCTTCGTCGAGCTGTTCAAGCAGGTGTTGCCGCTGATCAAGGACGACCAGCTGCGCCTTGACGTCCAGGGCTTCATCGGGCAGGAGGCCACCCATTCCCAGGCACATGCCGGCGTCGTCGAGCACCTGGCCGCCCGCGGCATCGATATGGCGCCGTTCACCGGCCAGATGAAGTGGCTGTTCGAGAAGCTGCTCGGCGACCGGCCGCACTGGAGCGAGCGCCGTCAGCAGCGCTGGCTGCTGGAACGGGTGGCACTGGTCGCCGCCGTCGAGCACTACACGGCGATTCTGGGGGAGTGGATCCTCGACAGCCCGGCGTTGGATGAGGCCGGAACGCATCCGGTGATGCTGGATATGCTGCGCTGGCACGGCGCCGAAGAGGTCGAGCACAAGGCCGTCGCCTTCGACGTGATGAAGCACCTGCGTGCCGGATACTTCCGGCAGGTCCGGACCCAGCTGATTGTCACGCCCCTGATGCTGTGGCTGTGGGTGCGCGGGCTGCGGTTCATGTACAAGGTGGACCCCGAACTGCCGGCGGGAACCAAGCCGCGCTGGCGGGACTGGTTCACGGTGGCGCGCCGCGGGCTGGTTCCCGCTCCGTTCGAATTCATGCCCGCGATCGCCTCCTACTACCGGCCCGGGTTCCACCCGGCGCAACTCGGCGGGGTGGAGAAGGCGGTCAACTACCTGGCGGTGTCGCCTGCCGCCCGGGCCACGCACTGACGGGTATTTCAGCCGAACACGAGGAGTGCAGCGGAATGAGCAGCCAGACCACTGTGACGTCAACGGACGGCGTGAGCTTGGAGGTGCACGCCTACACCGACCTGGATCCGCAGCGACAGACCATCCTGGCCATCCACGGCTACCCCGACAACCACCACGTCTGGGATCCGGTGGCCGAGCAGTTGGTGGAGCTGGGTCGATACAACGTCGTGGCCTACGACGTGCGCGGCGCAGGTGCGTCGTCGGCACCGGCGGACAGGTCCGGCTACCGCCTTCCCCAGCTGATCGCCGACGTCGGTGCGGTGATCGATCACCTGGGTCGCTCCGGTGTGGCCCAGGTCCACCTGCTGGGCCATGACTGGGGTTCGATCCAGGGCTGGTCGGCGGTGACCGACCCCGTCGTTTCCGCCAAAGTTGCTTCTTACACCTCGATTTCGGGTCCGCAGCTGGATTACGCCGGTAAGTTCTTGCGATCGGGACGCAACCTTCGCACCTTCCTCGACGTCGCCCGGCAATTCCTGGAGTCCAGCTACATCTGGCTGTTTCTGACCCCGCGGCTGCCGGAAGCGCTGTTCCGGTCCCGGCTCGGCGGCAAACTGTTCGGAGCGTTCGAAAGCATCGGCCGCTCAGGTGTTCCCGGGCGAACGCTGCCCCGCGCCGACAATGACTTCATCAATGGACTGAACCTGTATCGGGCGAATATGCCGCGGCCGCTGCTGAAACCGGCCTCGCCGCTCCCTGCCACCGACGTTCCCGTACAGGTGCTCGCGCCGCGCCTGGACCTGTTCGTCAGCCCCGCCCTGCAACGCTTCACCGGTGCCATCCCGTCCCGCCACCGGGTGCTCGACATCGACGGTGGGCATTGGGTGGTGGCCGACCGTCCCGACGTCATCGCCCGGCTCACCGCCGAATGGGCGGATCAACATGTGGTGGGCAGTGCGGCCGCCCCCGGCCGAAACATCCCTGATGTTCAGCAAAGCTGATATGCGGCAGGAGATCTGGGGCTCCCGGCCGCCCGACCTCTACGGGCGGCGTAAGCACGACCGGTTCTTCAACCTGCTCTGGGCGGCGGTGACGGTCTTCAGCCGGGTATCCGGAGTGTCGCGGTGGAAGCCGTCGCGGGTGGCGCCCGTCTCACGGACCATTGCGGCGGTGGTCACCAAGCGGGAGATGCTGACCCCGGACGTCGTGGCGTTGACGATCGCAGACCCGAACGGCGGGCTGCTGCCGTCCTGGACGCCGGGCGGTCACATCGATGTGCAGCTGCCATCGGGCCGTCGCCGGCAGTATTCGCTGTCCGGAGTGCCCGGGCGGCGCACCGACTACCGCATCGCGGTGCGCCGCCTCGACGACGGCGGCGGCGGGTCGGTCGAGATGCACGAGTCCTACGCCGTGGGCGACACACTGGTTTTCGAGGGTCCGCGTAACGCGTTCTATCTGGGCACCGATGAGAGTGACGTGCTGTTCGTCATCGGCGGTATCGGGGTGACCCCGATGCTGCCGATGCTGCGCGAGGCCACGCAGCGCGGAATCAATTGGCGCGCAGTGTATGCGGGCCGCAGCCGGACCGATATGCCGCTGCTCGACGAGGTGCTGGCGACCGATCCCGAGCGGGTCACGGTGTGGGCCGACGACGAGCACGGGCGGTTCGCCGGCACCGACGAACTGCTCGCCGGTGCGGGCCCGCAGACCGCGGTGTACGTGTGCGGGCCGACCGCGATGCTCGAAGCGGTGCGCACCACCCGAGACGAGCACGCCGATGCTCCGCTGCACTACGAGCGGTTCAGCCCACCGCCGGTGGTCGACGGTGTGCCCTTCGAGCTGGAGTTGGCCCGGTCGCGGCGCCTGCTGCTGATACCTGCGGACCGCTCGGCGCTGGACGTGATGCTCGACGCCGACCCGACTACTGCATGCTCCTGCCGGCAGGGGTTCTGCGGCACCTGCAAGGTCAAGGTGGTCTCCGGTGCAGTCGACCGGCGCGGCCGCACCGCGGAGTCGGACGACGAGATGCTGGTCTGCGTATCGCGGGCCCATGGCGGCCGGATCGTCATCGACGCTTGACGGGTCGAGCCGCGCAGCCCTGGTACCCAGGCGGTTTACCGAAATCGCGGAGCTCGCTGTTGATCTGGCCCTAAACTGCCCGGATGCCCGGATGCCCGGAGCCGGTTTGATCCATCCCGCCAGTCTGCCCGCCAAGCTCATCTACGCGGTCGCGAATGCCGTCACGCCGCGGCTGGTGCGGCGCCTGGTGCTGCACGCCGGTAGCGGGACGGTCGCCGGCCGGCTGACGAAGATGGGCCGGCGGATCAACACCGTCGCCAAGCTGCAACGGGTGCGGCCGTTCCTGCGCGTCAGCTTCACCCGCGGCGACGGCGCGGACGTCCCGGTCGAGGTCGTCCGGAGAGTCGATCGCACCCGACCGCTGGATCAAGCGTTCGGCGGCGGGGCAATCCTGTATTTCCATGGCGGCGGCTTTGTCACCGGAGGCCTGAACACCCATCTGCACGTGGTGGCCAACCTCGCCCGCCGCACCCGGCTGCCGGTCGTACACGTCGACTACCGGCAATACCCGCAGGTGACGGTGGACGGGTCGCTCGATGACTGCATCGGCGCCTATCGCTGGCTGCTCGATCTCGGCGCCGACCCGGCCAAAACCGTGCTCGCCGGAGACTCCGCCGGCGGATTCCTGGCGTTCGCGACCGCGCTGACCGGCCAAGAGCGCGGCCTGCCCGCCCCGGCCGGGGTGATCGGGATCTCGGCGCTGCTGGAGCTGGACGGAGTCGCGCGCAACACGCACTCGAACCTGGGCGCCGACGCGTTCGGGATACCGGCGGTGCTGCCCGAGATCATCGATTTGGTGTGCCCCTCGGCGAAGCTGCGCCACGAGCTGTCGCCGATCACCGGCCGGCTGGAGACCATGCCACCGGCCCTGCTGATCGCGGCCGAGTCGGAGATCCTGCGCTGCGATGCAGAACGGCTGCACACCGCGCTGCAGCAGCTGGGCCGGTCCAGCCGGCTCGAGGTGTGGGCCCGTGAACTGCACGCGTTCCCGGCGCTGTTTCCGTTCCTGCCCGACAGCCGGGCGGCCTTCGAACTCATGTGCCGCTTCGTGACCGAACGCCTCGCCGATGCCGGCCGGCCGGGCCAGACCCGCCGCGAGGTGTCCTGAAGCCCACAACCACTAGGGTGGCAGCCATGCGAGTAGCAGTGCTGGGCGCCAAGGGCAAAGTCGGCGCCACGATGGTTGCGGCGGTGCGCGCCGCCGGTGATCTGACCCTGTCCGCCGAGGTCGACGCCGGCGACGAGCTGAGTCTGCTGACCGAGGGCGACACCGAGGTAGTGATCGACTTCACCCACCCCGACGTCGTGATGGACAACCTGAAGTTCTTGATCGACAACGGGATTCACGCGGTCGTCGGCACCACAGGATTCACCGCGGAACGGCTCGCGCAGGTCCGCTCCTGGCTGGAAGCCAAACCCGGTGCGGCGGTGCTGATCGCGCCCAACTTCGCCATCGGTGCGGTGCTGTCGATGCATTTCGCGGTCCAGGCCGCCAAGTTCTTCGAATCGGTGGAGGTCATCGAGCTGCACCATCCGCAGAAGGCCGATGCGCCGTCAGGCACCGCGACCCGCACCGCGGCGTTGATCGCCGAAGCACGAAAAGGGCTGCCGCCCAACCCCGATGCCACCAGCACGGGCCTTCCGGGAGCGCGCGGCGCTGACGTGGACGGTGTTCCGGTGCATTCGGTACGGCTGGCCGGGCTGGTCGCCCACCAGGAGGTGCTGTTCGGCACCATGGGCGAGACGCTGACCATCCGACATGACAGCATCGACCGGACGTCGTTCGTTCCCGGGGTGCTGCTGGCGGTGCGCCGCATCGCCGAATTCCCGGGGCTGACGATCGGCATCGAGCCCCTCCTCGATCTGACATAGCCGTGGTCAAGCTGTCGGCGGCCACCCGAATGAAGGCACTCATCGCCTTCATGTGCTTGGCGCTACTGATGTACCTGGTGTTTTTGGGCCGGGTCGCGGTGCTGCTGATCGCTTCCGGATCGGTGTCGGCGATCGGGATGGGGTTGGCGTTGCTGATCATGCCGTTCATCGGGCTCTGGGCGATGATCGCCACCCTGCGCGACGGCTTCGCCCACCAGCGGCTCTCGCGGCTCATCGCCGAGGACGGAATGGAACTTGACGCCGGCGCATTGCCGCGGCGGCCATCCGGACGCATCGAACGCGACGCCGCTGATGCCCTGTTTCAGACGGTTCGCGCCGAACTCGATGCCGACCCGGACAACTGGCGGCGCTGGTACCGGCTGGCCCGTGCCTACGAGTTCGCCGGCGACCGCCGTCGCGCCCGGGAGGCGATGAAAACCGCGGTCCAGTTGCAGGAGAGTCGATGAGCAAGACGCTGCTGGTGGTTCACCACACGCCGTCGCCGTACTGCCAGGCGATGTTCGAGGCGGTGTTGTCCGGGGCGACCGATCCCGAGATCGAGGGAGTTGAGGTGGTGCGTCGGGCGGCGCTGTCGGTGTCGCCGTCCGACATGCTGGAAGCCGACGGCTACCTGCTGGGCAGCCCGGCCAACCTGGGTTATCTGTCCGGGGCGCTCAAGCACGCCTTCGACGTGTGCTATTACCCGATCCTGGATTCGACGCGCGGCCGCCCGTTCGGCCTCTACCTGCACGGCAACGAAGGCACCGAGGGAGCCGAACGCGCCGTCGACTCCATCACGACGGGGCTGGAATGGGTGAAAGCCGCCGACTACGTCGTGGTCTCCGGCAAGCCGGCCAAGGCCGAACTGGAAGCGTGCTGGGAGCTCGGTGCGACGGTGGCCGCGACGCTGATGGGCTGAGCACCGCTACGGGTCGATGTGGGTATCCGGCTGGTAGAACGAGTGCAACGGGTAATCCCGGCCCGGCCCCATCGAGTGGCAATCCTGCTGCGACGGCGGTGATTTCGGCGGTTCGTAGTAGTAGATGACGCAGCGCTGCCAGCTGCCGTCGGGCGCAACCGGCCCATCGCACTTCTGGGCGGTGGAGAAGAACAGCAGCGGATTGTCCTGACAACCGGCATGGGCGGCCGGCGCCGAGGCGATCAGCGACCCGGCCGTCAGCCCGGCGGCCACCAGCGCGGTGGCCAGGGTCCCGGTGAGGTAGCGCGTCACGGCCGTCTCCTTCCTACCCCGGCGTGCTGCCGAGAGACTACGCCGGATGCCGCCGGCGTTTGCCGGGATCGTGGTCGTGGTTTCCACGCAGTTTCGCCGGTGAGGCGATAGGCTGCGATGCCGTGACCCAAGCAAACGACACTGCGTCTACTACGGATCTGCTTGCGCGCACCCTGGAGTCGGTGCGTGCCGCCTACGCGGACATCTCGGAGCTGGCGCAGCACCAGAACGGCATCAACGCCGTGGCGCAGACCGCCAGAGGCACCGCGCTGATCCACGACCTGCGCAAGGAACTCGACCAGCTCAACAAGATCCTGCCTTTCAAGAGCTGACGCCGCTTCGGGCCGTCGCTAGGGCGGCGGCGTATCGCGTTGGGCGAGGTTGTAGGCGCGTTCGGCCCGGATACAACCGAGGCGGTCCCGGGCCCGGGTGCGCCGGCGGATCGGCATCATGACCTCACGCCCCCGATCGGAAGGTGACTCGGGCGGGTTGGCGGGTGGCGCGGCGGCGGGCAGACACAGGCTGGGGAACAGCAGTCGACTGCCCGGCCGGGTGGTGTAGGTGTGGCCGGTGGGGGAGATCCAGTCGATGGTGCCGTCCGGATGCTGGTGATCACGCCAGCCGGTCGCGCCGGTCCAGAATGTCTTGAGCAAGTGATGTTTTCGGCATAAACAGCGCAGGTTGCCCGGGTGGGTGGGTCCGGCCGGGTAGGCAATGGCATGGTCGATGTCGCACGACGTGGCCGGGCGGTCACACCCCGGGAACCGGCAGGTCATATCGCGAGCCCGGATGAATGCCGCCAGCGCCGCCGATGGCCGGTAGCCCGCTTGAGCTGCCGGTTCGGCGGGCTGCGACAGGGGCTTGACGGTGGCGCCGCGGGTGATCAGCT
The DNA here is from genome assembly GCF_055419425.1 of Mycobacterium sp. IDUB_21. Classification (NCBI taxonomy): domain Bacteria; kingdom Bacillati; phylum Actinomycetota; class Actinomycetes; order Mycobacteriales; family Mycobacteriaceae; genus Mycobacterium; species Mycobacterium sp. IDUB_21. Next base: position 218,776 of record NZ_JBVAXQ010000008.1, read on the forward strand.
CGGCCAGTAGACCCGACGGCACGCTCCCGCCGCCGATGATGCGCCCCGACGGCGCACCACGCCGTGTGGCAGCCGGCCGTGGGCGAGCGCCCGGCGAGTCGAGTTCGATCTCCCCGGACAGTTGCGGGTCGGCTGGGGCACCGACGGTGGTCGCTTCGGCGACGACGTGCACAACGACATTGGTCGCCCGTGCATCGGCACCTCCCGCGGCAGGGCAGTCGGTGCTTCCACAGGAGCAGGCCAAGGAATCCGCCCCGGCGGCCAGGGCGCCGAGCGCGTCGGCGCGGCGCTGGGCCAGGTTGCGGGGATCGTCGTCGCAGACGCAATGGGCCAGCTGCATCAGACGCCGATCCAGGGCGGCGGCGTCCACGGCGAACAGCCGGCCCCACACCGCGGTGGTCCCGCCTTCGGTCTGGTTGGTGTCGACGACCAGCTCACGCCCGCGGGCCCGGTCTCGCATCCGGCGCACCGCCGCCGGATCGTGGCGCTCGATCAGCGCATCGATGGCGGCTGCGGTTTTGGCAACCGAGAGCGGACCGAGCGAGGTGGCCAGATCGGCCAGGTCGGCGTCGATGAGGGCCAGCACGCCCGGGTCGGTGATCAAGGTGGTGTGCCACGCGATCGCCGAGGCCAGCCGAGCACTGATCCGGCCGGAGAGGAACAGCGCCGCCACCCGGGGGATCCGGTCGCGCAGGGCGCTGGCCAGATACATCTGCGAGGACGCCAAGCCGTGGCTGATCTGCTCGGCGGCGGCCACCTCGGCGGCCGCGCCGTCCCAGTTGTCGCACGACCAGCGGGACCGGTCGAACCCATCACCACTGGTACGACGCGCGACCAGCTCCCCGATCGCGGCCAGCCGATGGGCCGCCGCAGCGGCCTCCACCCGCGACCAGCCGGTGATCGTCGCCACCAGTGCGCGGTCGTCGGCATCGGCCAGCGCCTCCGGCCCCGACAACGTCGTATCGAACATACGTTCGAGTGTACACCGTTCCACTGACTCAAACTTTTTGTCAGGGTCGCGTTATTCACAACGTGGCCGTGAGGAGGTTGGGTGGGTCATGGTCCGATCGCGACGAACGAAGATCCCGGCCGAGGAGAAAACCCGGCTGGTGCTAGCGGTATTGGCCGGGGAGATGACCGGCGCTGAGGCTGCCAGACGGTGCGGCGTGTCCTCGACTCAAGTGACGAAGTGGAAGCACCAGTTCCTTGAGGCCGGCGCTCAACGGATGCAGGAAGTACCGAGTGGATCTGCAGGACAGGCCGGCACCCCTGAGCAGCGCCGACT